>NZ_JBEHFV010000020.1:0-47855 GCF_040225855.1 Corynebacterium sp. KPL2850 | reverse complement strand
GGCATGGTGGAAAGGTACCTCACTTCCCCAGCGAGATGCTGGTTTCAAGGTGTCCACCATCTGGGGGTCAGGTCCATTTGAGAAAGGTGTAAACATGGTTGAATTCGATCGCTATACTTCTGCTCGGTCAATCGCATCAGATACGAACACTACGGTAGCTGGGCGCACCACTCCTACCACAGTTTCCTCCGCCGTTTGTGGCGATACGATTGCTTATACTGTTACTGCAACTGCTTCCTTGGGTTGCTAGCGTGATTCAAAGAATTCCCTCTGAGAGCACAGTGTCTAATGTCATTCTAGAAAACAAGTATCCCAAAACCTCTTGGGCTAATTCTACTGAAATTGATATTCAAAAGTCTCTTGGAGGGGATTTTTCTCTCTCGGTTGGGGATTTTGTAGGCCGCAGTGAATACTACATTGCGGATTCGAGCAACATTAACAAAGAGTTTATTAAAGTTCTAATTCGCGATCCTGAGAATGACGATATCCAAAGAAGGGTTACTGGCGAGCAATTGGCCAGTGAGCTAGATTTCCCTTGTGTTCCACGTTTTTCTCCCCTAACCTCCAAAAGAATCGTGGAATCGTCCCGTTATCCTGGCGATTATTATGTTGTTTCAGATTTTAAGGAAGGTGTTCTTCCGCTTTCTTCCGAGGGCTCAGGTATTGATAATTCGATCATCAATAGCTTTGGTAGATTTATTCAATCTCTGGAAACCATCGCTATTCCTTCTGCTTTCAGCGGAAGGAAAGCGGCGGATTCAGTCGGAATGTTGTATTTCCTATCTAAGTTAGAAGAATCCGCAACGCTCTCGTTGCTACCTCGAGGTGGAGCTGAAGTTCTCTCACTCATTCGCGGCGAATCGGATTTAATTTCTGAATTGTACTTCGAGATAGAGGGTAAATGTGAACGCTCTGTATTTTCGCATGGTGATTTGAAAGCCTCTCAGTTGCTTCAGGCCGATGATGGCTCAGTCTTTGTTTGCGATTGGGAAGAATGCGGTGCTGCACCCGTATTGAGCGATCTTAGCTTTGCTGCCGCGGACCTGTTCTACGGTCAGATACGTAGTATTGTCGATGAGCATCTTGCCAAAACTGAGGATTGGCGCGGGTTGTCTAAGGCCTACGATGAAGCTGCGGAGAAAGCTGCTAACCAAGTACTCCATCTTGTTGACGGCTATGTTGGCGCAAGAGGAGACCCCCTGTCTCGCACTGAGGAACGGCTCTTTGAGGCGCGATTGGGGTTAGCAGGCCTGTTTCGTCTTTATACTGTTAGCGCTAAATCAAATGTGGTCCGCCCACGTGAACTCGCCTTGGCGTCCATTGGTGTACAAATAGCCTCCGATCGCGGCTTAACCTTCTTCTAAAGGACATTGGTGATATGGGTTCGTTTGAAGAAATCATCCACACAATTGATAGTTGTTTATCTTTTAAAAGTCCCTCTTTGCTTCAGACCCCGGCTTTCTTGGATTCCCCTTCTGGGGAAATAATCGACATAGAAAAGGAGAGTGCGTCGAGAAGTCTCGCACGAGTTATTTATAGTAAATTTCATGCCCGTGAAAAAGAAATAATTCCTCGAACTGGGAAAGCTGACATTATCAGAGTTTTGCGTGACCGATTCCATGTGCTGCAATCCAAGGATGAGGAAGTGCCTTCCAAGAGCGTAGATGTATCGATTAATCGGTCTCCCGGGTTCGTTCATATCTTCGGAAATCAGGGATGGAAACCGCAGTCGGGGGTGATTGGGCGATATTACCTGACCGCGCCTGATGCGGTTCGTCGAGTAGAGCAATTCACGCGCGTTGTTGACTTGTTGAATAGTGAGGGCGTGTCTTTTCAAGCTAAGACAAGCTGGAATCCGTCCATAGCTCGAACGGACGATTCAGTCTTTTATTTTTGTACGATGAAGGAATTTGAGGAAGCCTACGATCTTTTCGAGTCGGATTCATTACTAAATACCGATGCGGAGGGACTACTTCCGCATTCGATTTTTGTTACTCCGGTAACCCGTTCCGTCGGTATGGCTGTCGAGGAGGAGTCATTAAACGAACGCGGCCTTAGCTTTGGTCTTGAAAGGTCCAGTAGGTGTGCGGATTTGATCATCGAAAGGCGTAGGAAGTCAAACGGATTAGTGTTTTAGTTGTTGTCCGAATTTGAAGGAGCACTGCCGTTTATATAGCTCTTAAGAGAAAGGTGTCATGAAGAAAATAGCGTGGCTCATTACTGGTTCTCTATCCGCTGCGTCCTTGCCGGGTATATTGCACTTTTTCAAGACGGAGATTAAAACGATAGATGTAGAGGCTTTTTTAACTAAAAGCGCTGCAAGTATTGTGACCCCTGTTGCAGTGTCAACGCTGTCGGGGGCGCCGGTACAATTTGATCTATGGGGCATGGACAAGGAGTACTTTCCAAAACATGTATTAATGGAGGAAAGATATGATGCCTTTGTTGTTGCGCCTGCTACTTTGAATTTTTTAACGAATTTTATTTCATACGACTGTTCAACCCCGTTATCGTTGGCCATCCAGTGTACTAAGAAACCTATCTTATTGGCTCCATGTTTGCCTCCCGGCGGTAACGAATCGGTGGCCTTTCGGCGTGTTGAAAGCGAACTCGGTGCGTGGGAGAACGTTTTTCTCCTTCCTCCTATCAGCACAGTTAGCGCTTCAAGTGTAACGCAAAGATCATCGGGTTTTGGTAGCTCGTCACGTCTTATCGAGTTCATTCTAGATTTATTGGTAGAATAATTATGGAAAGAATATTAAAAAATTCCATGCGGGAAGTATGGCGTAGGCCTGCAGCCGATGTCCGATTTTCTCCGGATATAGAAGTAAGAAAATACTCAGAAACGAACCCTAATCGCTTTCATATGGAAGGTTCTTTTTCGCCAAGTTCGTCTATCTATTGGGGACGGTGTAGTGGGCAAAGTTTTGTGATTGGCGCTCCTTTGGTTTCTCCATTTTGGAAGCTTATTCGGGGTTACGAAAAAAGTCTTTCGCAAAAGGAGCTAGAAGATTTAATCCTGTTGTACGCACGTCAATCTTTTTGTAACATTCAGGACTTCACAACCGAAGCTGCCGAGAGATATCGGTCACTCGAAGAGTTATTTGTGCAGGCTTTGCCCAGGGATTTTAGGGAATTGTCTTATCTAATAGGCGACCCGCTCGTGGAGAGAGCCTTCTATGATGTTGGCATATCTAGAACAAATATTGATTGTAATTTTGGCTACTTTTCTACCTATTTCTCTCAAAGAAAACAAATTATGCATGGTTGCTTCCGGTTTAGAAATCTATGGTTTGACAATAGAGGAAAGCTTTTTATTGTAGGTGGGGACGATTTAGTGTGGGGGACGGAATTAGTGGCCCATGCTGCGTTGCTTGCCGACCTATTCGATCTTTCCGTGTCTCGTGTGAATTGTGTGCGAAGGCCTTTGAGTTCACTCTATCTACATGTGACTTCATCTCTCTCGACACGCCAAGAGGACGTTCTTAATCGGGTGATCTATCTCTACGTACTGGCTCACCATGCACAGTATATACATACTGCGCAATATAAAGGGAAGTTATCTTCTTTGAAGTATGCGATGAAAATTCCTTGTCAAGGACTATTGGAGGCGGCCAACCTAGACTAGGACGATTCTAGACCTCTTTTGGTCCGTTACGGCAGTCGGGCCTGGCTCCTGTTCCGTAGATCACCCAACTTACTAGCATGACTGGGCTGGATATCAGGGACCCGCCAAATTGGGGGTGTTCCTATGTAGTTTGTCAATCTCGCGGGTGGGGGTGACGGGGGCGGATCCTCAACTCGGGATTTTAGGTGTGTTGTTTTGCGCGACTGGTAGCCGACTGGGATTTTGCCCAGTCGGCTTGTTTCGTAGTTAGGGGTTAGGCTGCTGCGGCTTCCTTTGCTGGGGAGGGGTCGCGGTAATACTCGTGGTTGCGCATCATGGCGAAGAGGACGTTGTGAAGTGTCCCGAGTTTTGTTCCTAGGCATTTGCCTTGTTTTCCATTATTGCCTGTGGCAAGTTCTGCTTCCAAAACTCGGTTTCCACCTCGACCGGGGTTCGGTATCCCAGGCTTTGGTGGAGCCTTGTCTCGTTCCACCATGACACCCACTCGAACGTCGCGATTTCTACCTCGACAACATCATTCCACCTGCGGTTATGGACTAGCTCGTTCTTGTAGGAGCCGTTAACATTTTCAGCCAGAGCATTATCATAGGAGTCACCAACAGTGCCGGTGGAAGCGGCAATGCCGTGCTGGGTAAGTCGCTCGTTGTAGACAACGCTGACGTACTGCGATCCGTGATCCGAATGATGAATGAGACCTGTTGTTTCCCTCGCGCTCACAATCGCTTGGTTGAGAGCTTGCAGCGGCAAAGCTTCGGTCCGCATCGAATCTGACAGCGCCCACCCGACGATCCGCCGGGAGTAGACGTCGGTGACAAACGCGGTGTAGACGAATCCTTTTCGTGTCCGTACATAGGTAATGTCGGCCACCCACAGCTTATTCGGGCCCCGGGCTTTAAATTCACGCTCGACCAAGTCCGGGCGCAAATCAGGCACGTTAGCTTTTCGGGTTGTAATTGGTGATCCGCCTGTGCCTGTGCCAGAAACACCAGCCAGGCGCATCAGTCGGGCGGTTTGTTCACGACCGATATCGATTCCTTCACGGCGAAGCGCATGCCACATTTTCCGCACACCGTAGACACCATAATTATCTCTATGAACAGCACTAATGCGTTCAACCAACGCAGCATCACGAAGTCGACGAGCACTTAACCCGCGAGCCTTGGACTGGCGATACCCACGCGAGGTGTTAAACCCACCAGCCCGGTTATTTTTCAACGCCAGTGCAGATGAACTCGACAGAGAAACGATTCCGGTTTTCATCGATGAACCGGATCATTTCTTAACGTTTGGGGTCGAGTCATGAGGCGAAAAAGCTGACGCGGCCTTCAGTAGCTCATTAGTGTCGCGGAGCTCTTGATTTTCACGACGTAGCCTCGCGTTTTCGGCGGCCAAATCTTCAGGTACAGGTTCTGGGGTTCTTCCTGCACGGCGAGCAGGCTTAAGTCCATTGACGAGCCGTGTGCCATGAAACCCCCAGCTTTGGGCCTACTGCCTGGCACGCGGGGTGCATCGACATATTTTCCGCCAAGATGCGATCTTCCACGAGACGGACCACACGGTCCTTCGCATCCTGGTCAAATTTTCTTGGCATGTTCCAGATTTTCCCATCTACTCAAACGGAACAAACCCTGGGACACTTCAATGTTAAAAGGACAGGGGCCAGCCATAACACCTGGGTGTACGTGTTTGACATGGAGACCAGTTCTGTATGTGTGTCGTACCGTTCTGTACGTGGAACGCTCTATCGTACCCACAACCCACATTCGTTTAAATCTGAGCTCCTGCGCACCCTAGTGACCGCACTGGCCGCCACGCATAGCCCGGATGAGCTCAATCTGGTACTGGTGGATTTCAAGGGCGGTGCGACCTTCCTAGGCTGTGACCGCCTGCCGCATACCTCCGCGGTCATTACCAACCTTGAAGAGGAATCTACCCTGGTAGAGCGCATGTATGATGCCATTTCCGGGGAGATGAACCGCCGCCAAGAACTCCTGCGCACCGCCGGCAACTTTGCCAATGTAGGCGAATACAACGCCTCTGCGGATGCCGTACGTAACTACGGCCCCTTACCGGCGCTGGTCATCGTCGTGGACGAATTTTCCGAGCTCTTGGGCCAGCATCCCGACTTCGCAGAACTTTTCGTTGCCGTCGGGCGCTTGGGGCGCAGCCTCCACGTGCACCTCCTTTTAGCCTCCCAAAGGCTCGAGGAAGGGCGCTTGCGGGGGCTAGATTCCCACTTGTCCTACAGAATCGGCCTCAAAACCTTTTCCTCCGCCGAATCCCGCCAGGTCCTAGGCGTCACCGATGCTTATCACCTTCCCGGCCAACCCGGCGCCGGCTACCTGAAATCCGATGCCGAGGATCTCACCCGGTTTCAGGCTTCCTACGTATCAGGGCCGCTCGCGCGCCGGGCTGCACCTGGCGCGGGGATGCACGCGGTCACGGATCTGGAAGGTAATCCTTCCGGCCCGCCGCGCCGGGTGGAGCTTTTTACGGGATGGGCGCAGGACGATGCCGCTGTACAGAATTCTCCTGCGGTGGTAATGGATGAATCTACATCGGTTCTTACTGAGGTGGTTCGCGCCGCCGGCGAAGAGGCCGCCGCACGCGGCCAGGAGGCCCACCGCATTTGGCTGCCTCCGCTGCCACCGGTCATTGAACTATCGTCCCTCGATATGGAGGGCGCGGAGTCCACCGCAGCGGAACTGTCCGCGCCGATTGGGATCATCGATAGACCCTACTACCAGCGGCAAGACCACCTAGTCATCGATTTTCACCAACACGGCGGCCACCTTGCCTTGTGCGGGGGACCGCAATCCGGCAAGTCGGGCGCGCTGCGCACGATAGTCTCCTCTCTGGCGCTACACCTGCGGCCGGAAGATATCCGCTTTTATGTCATCGACTTGGGCGGTGGGCAGCTAGCCGCCCTGGACCGGTTACCGCACGTTGCCGGGGTAGCCGGTCGCGAGGAAGGCGAGAAGATCCGCCGCATCGTAGACGAGGTCGCCGGGTTTATTCGCCGGCCGGAATCGCGCGAGACCTTCTTGGTTATCGACGGCTGGCACCACATTGGCCCGTCCAACGCGGAGTTTGAGGATATAGCTGAGTCCATCACGGACATCGTTGCGGACGGCGCCTCCGCCAATGTCCACGTCGTCATCGCGACCTCCCGGTGGACCACGATGCGCCCGGCGATTAGGGATCTCATCGCCCACCGCCTTGAGCTGCGCTTGGGCGAGGCGCTCGATTCGCTTATTGACCGCAAGCTGCAGCAAAAACTGCCCAGCGCGCCGGGCAGGGGGCTGACACAGGCCGGCGAAAATATGCTGCTCGCCCACACCTCGAATCAAGACATTGCCCATATCTGCCGCGTGCATGCTAACGCCGTTCCCACACCGCGGTTGAAGATGCTGCCCGCGGTGCTGACCCCAGAGGCGCTCGCCGCCCATGGCGAAGCACCTACTGGTGGCATCCCGTGGGGCATCGGCGGGCGCGACCTTTCCACTTTGGCGTGGAATCCGGAGCGCGAACCGCACCTAGTTGCCATCGGTGCCCAGGGCTGTGGCAAGTCCAATTTCTTGGCACAGATAATGCGCGGGGTTAGTAGCCTTCCGCGGGAGGAGGCGCGACTGGTGGTCATCGATCAGCGCCGTGCTCACCTGGGCACGCTGGATCAGGACATGGTGGCGGCCTATGCCGCGACGCAATCCAGCGCGCAGGAGGCAATCGTCAATACCGTGCGCACGCTGGAACAACGCTTGCCGGGAGCAGATATCACCCCAGAGCAACTCGCCGCCCGCGATTGGTGGGAGGGCCCAGATATTTTCGTGGTGATCGATGATGCAGATTTGGTTAGCGATATCGCCCTCGCACCCTTAATCGATCTTCTGCCGCACGCGCGGGACATCGGCTTACACATGGTCATCGCCCGAAAATCCGGCGGCATCGGACGGGCGCTGTTCGGCCAATTCTTTTCCGCGGTGCGCGACCTGCAACCTGCATTCCTGCTTTTCGATGCCGACCGCGACGAAGGCACCATCTTTGGGCTCAAGCCTAGCCACCAGCCGCCCGGGCGCGGGCAGTGGAGCATCCGCGGCGAAAACCTGGGAATCGCCCAGGTGGTCTATGGGGAAGGAAAAGAATAAATGTCTACAGAAACGCCTACATCCGCGCCACCGGCAACAATTACGGTGACCGTCATGGATGCGGCCACCATCTTTGAAGGCCCGGAAACCGTGTATCGCTACGATCTCGCTGGAACCGGCATCGTAGAAGGCAAGGCCTTAGGCCACGTCATGGACCAGATAGCGAAGATCGCTGGATCTGTCTGGCCGGACGTGGACGTATTCGTCATCGCGGATCCCTCGGGCACCGCCATCTCCCGGGAAGCGGTGACCATCCTGACCCGCCAGCTCGATGTAGCCGGCGCCCGCGTGCAGCAGCAGGACGTGTCGCACGCACTGGAATCAACTCCAGCACGAAGTACTGAATCGGTTGCGGGCGCCCCAGAATCCGTGCCGACCGACCAGATGGATGTCCCCATGGAACGCGCGGAAGCGGCTCCGGAGGCAGGGGCTGAAGCCGGAGCCGGAACTGGAACTGGTGCGCGAGCAGGCAAGGGGCAGGAAGCAGGCACGCGGTGGGGCGATAAGCTGCGCGGTTGGATAGGTGCCATCGATATGTTCCACGTCGCGATCGTCGTGGTGATTCTCGCCGTCGTCGGGGCCTCGTGGTGGGCCATGAGCGCAAATGCGTCCGATGATGAGGACGATAGTGATGCCGGTGCCACCGCCGGAAGCGCCACCGCTGCGAGCGTCGCTGATTCGGTGCCGGCGGAAGAAACCGGTGGTGGTGGCAGCGATGGCAGTGATGGCGACGACGGTGCGGCTGGCGACGCGGGCGGTGATGGCGAGCTCAACCCAGGCGAAAAACGCCTCGATATTGAAGGGCTCTCCGTTGTCCTTCCCACCGGATTTCAAGCCACCGTGGAGGAAGGACTGGTTACCGCCTCAGGAAAAGACCCTGATTTGAGGATCCTCTTAGCGTCGGACTCGCTTTTTAACGTTCCGGCCGAGGCGCTCTTTGATGAAATAAAAGCGCAGGTGGATAAGGATCCGGAACTGCGCGATGTATCCGAGGACGCAGGGCGTTTGCACTATATAGAAGACCCCGGCGATGGCTCCGTTGTGGAATGGACCATCTGGGAAGAGACCGGGCACCACATGTCGGTGGGGTGCCATACCCGCCATAACGCCAATGCCGTGCAAAAAGCCGCGTGCAGGATGGCCACTGAATCCCTGAGTAAGAAATAAACAGAAAAGTTTTTAATTTCCTGGGAACCATATGGGTCTGAGCTCAGTCCAATAACGGTGAGAAAGCACAGAAGCTTTTTCGGGGGAAATCACACTCAACATCTCTTCCCGCCCTAAGGAGGGGCGCACTGTTATGTCTCAGACTTTTAAGACACAAGCCGATGTCATGGTCTCCACTGCCGGCCGCGTGGATAACACCAATGACGAAGTCCAAGGCGAGCTCACCCGCCTGCAGGGTGTAGTGGATTCTGTCCGCGGCAGCTGGGCCGGCCAGGCGCAGGTTTCATTCGATAACTTGATGCAGCGCTACAACACCTCCGCGCAACAACTGCGCGAGGCATTGACGTCGATTTCTGAAAACATCCGCAGCAATGCCCGCAACTTTGACAACGTCGAAGCCGAAAATACCCAGGCCTTCTCCAATGTTGGCGGCGGCCTCGCCCTGTAACCCAGCCACCTCCACCAGCAACTTCGAAAGGAACCATTTTCCACATGTCCGAGATCAAGTACCAATTCGGCGCCATCTCTTCTGCCGCAGCTGATATCAACGCCACCTCCGGCCGCATCAACAGCACCTTGGCCGACCTCAAATCCCGCCTCCAGCCCATGGTGAGCACGTGGGAAGGTGAATCCGCAGTGGCTTATAACCAGGCGCAGGCCAAGTGGGATAAGGCAGCACAAGAACTCAACACCGTGCTGGCGACCATCTCCAAGACCGTCTCTCAGGGCAATGACGCCATGAGCGATGTCAACCGCCGCGCCGCCGCTAGCTGGGGCTAACGCACTGGGTGGTATCTAACTAACCTGCTTCTCTAAGCACGGTAGGAGGGACGAGCGGCGCCTGTGCCTGTATCCAACCGGCAGGAGGCGAACGCAGCCGCCGTCCCCGCACCGCGCTAATCGCAATAGCTAACCGCAGAAACCACCACAGAAACCGCCGCCTAGCACCTCTTTTACCGGTACCTTTTCTTTCTGAGAAGGTGCCGGTTTCGGCGTTTTGGTGTTTTCTATAGGTCACGGCTAAAGTTGTAGCCCTATGTGTTCGCTCGTCGGCAAGCAGCTGGCGAAGCGCTTCCCGCAGGTCTCCACCGGCCGCTGTTGGGAAGCGAATGGATGCTTAGCGCTGGCCGGCAGTTCCGAGACAGACTTTCAAGGAGTCATTTTGTCTACTTTCCACCCAAAGAGCGGTGACATCACCCGCAAGTGGTACGTCATCGATGCTACTGACGTGGTACTGGGCAAGCTTGCTTCCACCGTGGCAGACCTGCTGCGCGGCAAGCACAAGCCACAGTTCGCACCCAACGTTGACACCGGTGACCACGTCATCATCATCAACGCTGACAAGATTCACGTTTCTTCCACCAAGCGCGACCGCGAAATGCGCTACCGCCACTCCGGTTACCCGGGCGGTCTGAAGTCCATGACCCTGGGTCAGTCTTTGGACGCCAACCCGGTCCGCGTTATCGAAGAATCTGTTGCCGGCATGATGCCGCACAACAAGCTCTCCCGCGCTTCCATCAAGAAGCTGCACGTCTTCGCAGGCGATGAGCACCCGTACGCCGGTCAGAAGCCGGAAACCTTCGAGTTTAAGCAGGTGGCACAGTAATGGCTGAGCAGAACATCGACAACAATGTAGCCGAGGCTGCTGACATCGCTGCAGCAAGCGCCGCTACCGAAGAGTTCACCAACACCATCGGTGATTCGTTGGCTAGCGCCAACGCTGAGACCGAGGCAGAGGTTGAGACCGCTGCTCCGGTCCACGAGGGCCCAATTCAGACCGTCGGTCGCCGTAAGCGCGCCGTCGCTCGCGTTCGCCTCGTTGCTGGCTCCGGCCAGATCGTGGTCAACGGCCGCGAGTTCGCTGAGTACTTCCCGAACAAGCTGCACCAGCAGGACATCCTCACCCCGCTGACCCTGCTGGACCGCGAGAACCAGTTTGACCTGAAGGTCACCGTTAACGGTGGTGGCCCGACCGGTCAGTCCGGCGCCCTGCGCCTGGCTATCGCTCGTGCACTGAACATCTACAACCCGGCTGATCGTTCCGCCCTGAAGAAGGCTGGTTTGCTCACCCGTGACGCTCGTGCAGTTGAGCGTAAGAAGGCTGGTCTGCACAAGGCACGTCGCGCACCGCAGTACTCCAAGCGTTAATTTCGCTTCTACTGCGCGCGCAAGCGCCATACACTGCCGCTGCTTCCCATTCTGGGAGGCAGCGGCTTTGTCGTTTTATTGCTCTTGGCGATGCCCCTCTCCGGTCAAGTCGGCTAAACTCGCCTGGCCGGCCCTCGATGGCCTCTTAACGCTTAACCGTGTTCGGGGCATGAGCGGCCCCGCTGAGACCGTAGTGAGCCCGTAGGCACCGCGATGCGCCACGGCACTGCGGAGTAGAAAAAGCCCGCTTCCAGTCGCGGAAGCATTAATGCGCAGTGCGATGGAAGCGGGCTAGCGGCAAGGGGAAGGGGAAGGCCGATTAAACAGAGAGACTACTCATCGTCTTCTGCGGCCCTGTCCTTGTTCTTCTTCTGTGCAAAGTCCTTGAGCTCGGCGCGCCGCTCTTCGCGTAGGGCGGCTTGCTCTGCGAGGTATTCATCCGATGCGTTGATGGTGTACCACTCGTGGAGGTATGGATCATCGTTTTCAATTTCGGCGCCGGCACCGTGGTTTTCTGGAACGGCAGAAGAACTGAAGACGAAGTCGCCATTGTGCTCTTGGAGGCCCAAGTGGGTGCCGCGCTCGATGGCAGCATGGGCGTATTTCCTGCGCAGTATTGCGGGGTCGCGTGCCAAGTCTTTGCCCCACGCCACCATGATGCCGATGAGGATGAAGGTAAACGGCAGCGAGCTGGAGACCATGATGGACTGCAGGCCGCTCAGTGCATCCTTGCCGGCAATCAGCAGCAGGGACAAGGAAATACCGCCTAGGGCAACACCCCAAATTACAGAAATCAATGTTGAGGGAACCGGTCGACCAGATTGGGACATAGAGCCCATGACGTTGGTAGCGGAGTCAGCTGCCGTATTGAAGAAGACCACCACAGCAAGGAGAACGATGACCGTGGTGATGCTGGATAGCGGCAGCGATCTCATGAGATCGAACATCACATTCTCGCCGGAACCTTCAATCTCGATTCCGTCTCCATCCAGGTGGGTCTTGATCGCAGTGGCACCAAAGATGACGTACCAGAAAAGCGAAAGGGTGGTGGGTACGAGCATGATGACAAAGACGAATTCGCGAATGGTGCGCCCGCGGGAAATCTTCGCGATGAACATGCCGACGAAGGGCGACCAGGAAATCCACCACGCCCAGTACAGCATGGTCCAAGCGGTGACGAATTCCTTCTCCGGTTCACCCTGGGAGGCGGACAAAGACATCATGTCTTCGAAGTGCTTGAAGAACTGCAGCAGGGAGGCGGGAATCAGGTCCAAAATGTAGAGCGTTGGTCCGGTGATGAGCACGAAGGCCGCGAGGCCAATGACCAAACCCATATTGATATTGGACAGGATGCGGATTCCGCGCTTGATGCCGGACATTGCGGAAAGGATGAAAAGGATGGTGAGGATCGTAATGATCACCACCATGATGCCGTTTCCTTCGAGGGGCTTGCCGGTAAGAATCGAGGTTCCCGTACGGATCTGCAGGGCGCCGATACCCAGCGAGGTCGCCGTGCCGAAGAGGGTGACCAACACTGCGAAAATATCGACGATCTTTCCAAATACTCGGTTATTCGAATCCGTAATGAGGGGTTCAAATAGCGAGGAAATAAGCGGGATGCGGCCGCGTCGATAAGCAGCATAGGCAAGCGCGCCGCCCACCAGCGCAAAGATCATCCACGGCAACGTAGCGTGGTGAAGCACAGCCTGGGCAAAGGCCGGAAGGATGGCTTCTTGGCTGCCGGATTCAACGCCGGAGAGATACGGCGGTGGAGTCAAGAATAGGGCAAGCGGTTCCATCGGGCCGTAGAAAACTAGGCCGATTCCCATGCCAGCGGCAAAGAGCATGGCGATCCAGGCGTTCCGGGAGAAATCGGGCTTGGAATCATCTGCGCCGAGCTTAATTTTGCCGGTTGGGGCGATAGCGATTGTCAGCGGGAATGCCGTGGTGGCAATCATGATGATCGTAAATAGCCATCCAAAGTTCTGGACGACCCACGCCCGCATGGTGCTTCCTGTGCTGGCCAGATTATCTGGGGCGATGATGGCCCACAGGATAACGGCAAATGTAGATGCCAAGGCCACCGCAAAGACCGTTTTATTGGTCTTAAAATCTGCGCGGGTGTTTTCGACACTTACTCCGGGGATGAGGGCTGGATGAATAGCGCGTTCCCCAGAAGCGGCTTTCGCAATGGCTGACCGTGCCTTCTGCGAGGTAGTTTCAGGTGACTTGTCACCTGAAGATCTAGGTTCGTTCATCGTTGATCCTCTCTAAGGCAAAAGAGTGAAGTATAACCTAGCTAATAATTTCATATAAATGCCGGAAAGTACGACTTAAAGCAAATTTCGCTTTTCGCCACAAGCACATTTTTCGTGATGTTGGTTACCCAACTGGCCTGCTTGCCGATGCCCAAACATGCAACCGATGGGTCCTACAAGGCATAATTGACTGCATGACTCGACTATTTGGAACCGATGGAGTTCGCGGCCTCGCGAATAAAAAGCTGACTCCCATTTTGGCCTTGACGCTGGGACAAGCGGCTGCAGAGGTCTTTACTGCGCAGCGCGAATCTTATGAGCGCCGCCCCTTGGCAATCATCGGCCGTGATCCCCGCGTATCGGGTGAAATGCTCGATGCCGCTATCGCCGCAGGCTTGGCGTCCCGCGGCGTGGACGTTGTGCGCGTGGGGGTGCTTCCTACCCCAGCCATCGCCTTTTTGACGGATGATTATGGTGCGGATCTCGGCGTGATGATCTCTGCCTCCCACAACCCGATGCCAGATAATGGCATTAAATTTTTCTCCGCTGGCGG
Organism: Corynebacterium sp. KPL2850; assembly: GCF_040225855.1. NCBI lineage: Bacteria > Bacillati > Actinomycetota > Actinomycetes > Mycobacteriales > Corynebacteriaceae > Corynebacterium > Corynebacterium sp. KPL2850. Next base: position 33,956 of record NZ_JBEHFV010000020.1, on the reverse strand, counting down.
TAAGAAATTGCCGGATAGCGTGGAAGATGAGATTCAGGCTGCGATGGATAACCTCGTTGAGGAAGGCCCAACGGGCACCAAGTTGGGTCGCATTATCTCGGAGGCCCCTGATGGGCGCGAGCGCTATTTAGAGCACCTCAAGGATGTTGTATCCACTGACTTAAGCGGCATCAAGGTGGTTGTGGATACGGCCAACGGCGCGGCGTCGAAAGTCGCTCCCAGCGCCTATGAAGCAGCAGGCGCTGAGGTTATCCCGATTTACCACCGGCCCAATGCCTTTAATATCAACGAGAACTGTGGTTCTACCCATATTGAAAAAGCCCAGGCAGCGGTGCTCGAGCACGGTGCCGATTTGGGCCTTGCCCACGATGGCGATGCGGACCGCTGCCTCGCCGTCGATGCCGAAGGCAACGTGGTCGATGGCGATCAGATCATGGCGTTGCTCGCGGTAGGGATGAAGGAAGACAATGACCTGCGCTTTAATACGCTCGTCGCCACGGTTATGTCCAACCTCGGCCTGACCCTCGCCATGGAAAAGCAAGGCATTGAGGTCCGCCACGCGGCAGTGGGCGATCGCTATGTGCTTGAAGAGCTCCACCGCGGCGATTTCTCCCTGGGCGGCGAGCAGTCTGGGCACGTCGTGCTTCCCGATGACTCCACTACCGGCGATGGCACCCTCACCGGCCTTTCCATCATGGCGCGCATGGCCAAGTCTGGAAAGAGCTTGAAGGAACTGGCCTCCGTCATGACCGTATTGCCGCAGGTGCTCATCAACGTTCCGGTATCCAATAAGGCCGCGATCATGGATTCTGCCGAGGTTAAGCAGGCCATTGTGGAGGCAGAAGAGGAGCTCGGGGAGACCGGCCGCGTGCTGCTGCGCCCCTCCGGCACCGAAGAACTGTTCCGCGTCATGGTGGAAGCAGCCGAAGAGGAGCACGCCCGCAAGGTGGCAGGTAGGCTTTCTGCCGTCGTCGCCTCGGTGTAGGCAGTTAAGAAAATAAGAAGTATTGGGGAACCATTTGGTATAAACCCCAGTCCAATGAAGGTGAGCACACTTACCGCATATGGATTTGGGGATTTATACCGATGTCTGAGGTTTTCCTTCGCCCTGCAGAGGCGATGACAGCACTACAACAAGCTATAAGCGCCAATGATGAACAGCGCCAAGCTCACCGCGCCGACGTTCCAGACTTTCCTATTGCGGCGGCTGGGCGAAATTTCTCCGGGCACGGGGAACGCATCCGCAGCATCCTCGCGCGCATTCATGACAATGGAACGTGGCGCTTAGACAATATCTCTGCCACAGGTCAGGCAGCGCACGACCAGATGCGCGCATTCGCCACGTATGATGTCGGCTTTAGCCGCTCCTTTGCAGGAGAGAGCGGAAAGGCCGTGGACTAGTGAGTACGCTGACTAAATCGCTTTTAGGGGATTATTCCGCCGCCATTTCGCAGTTCCAATTGGCCTGCCTGGGACATTACTCTGGTCCCAGCATGCCATTGGGGCTTCTGGGTGAGCTCATCAGCGCGGTAGATGGAATCGCCCCGCAAAACATACTGCGCCATACCATCTCCGCGGTGGGAGGAAATCTGCCGCACGGCGGCGGGAAAGGCCTTGCGGATTTCCTGCGCACGGATGATTCCGATGTTGCCCATGGCACCTTGCGCGAGCACCTGACCGGCATTCAAAAGGATTTTGATATCCACCGCGATGAAGGCAAGCAGCTTACTGACTCCGCCAAGCAATGCTCGAGCGCTATTTCCGATGTCGTCGATACCTCCGATACCGCACTGACAGAGCTGATTTCTGCGGTCATCCCGCTGCTTAATATCTTGTCCATGGTGGCAACTAGGCATCCGCTGGCCAAGTTCATTATTCCCATCGTTTCCACCATTGGTGCGAAAATCATCGATGACACCAATGATTCAATCGCCAGCACGTGCCGGGATCGCGATGATGCCATTGAATCCTGTTACGACGAGTTTGAGTCCCGCTGCGAATGCGTCTGCGAGCGCCCTCTACCTGAGGAATGCCCCGAGCCGGCAGAAGCCGAGGAAGATTCCTGCCCACCACCGGTGGAAAAGTGCCCAGACACGCCAGCTCCTACTCGTCCGATGCCCGATGGTGGGGGCGACACCGCCTCCAACCCGCCACAGCCAGCGCAACCGACGCAGCCCGCATCCACCGCTGAGTGCCCGCCCCAGCCGGAGCCGATGCCGGAACCAACCCCAGAGCCAAAGCCAGATCCGAAACCGGCACCACAACTAGATCCAAAGCCGGCATCGGCCCCACAGCCAGCACCTGACCCCACACCTGAGCAGCATCCTTCCGGGTGCCAGTGCCAGCAGTGCCGCGGTTCGGTGAACAATAATCCTCGACCGACCGAATCCACGACCACGCCGGCGCATGCGGACCCAGATCCGGAACCCGAACCAGAACCGAAACCACAAGATTGCCCACCGGAACAACAGGAACAACCCGCACCTCAGCCGGAGCCCGACCCAGTCCCTGAGCCTGTGCCGGAGGATTCTGAGTGCGAGGAGGAACCAACAACACCGGCTGGCGTAGAAGAAGATGCGGCTTGTGACATCGAGTCCTCCTGCAGCGGCAGCTTGGGAATCGTCGGCGCAGGAATTGCGTTGGTGGGTGTAGGCCTCATCATTGAGGGCGCTGCGGAGTGCCTGGAAAACATCGCGGATGCCGATTGTCCGGAACCTGCGCCCGAGCCTGCGCCTGAGCCAGAACCCGAGCCGGAACCTTGCCCTGAACCGGAACCAGCACCGGAACCCGAACCGTGCCCAGAACCTGAGCCTCAACCCGAACCCGAGCCTGAACCGTGCCCGGAAGACGGAACGATTGAGCCACCTCCGGAGCTTTCCCAGGTGGAAGAGCCTGCCCCGCCTCCAGAAAAGGTGCAGCACCTGCAGTCAGCAGAAGCCGCTGGAGCTGGAGCACCTGCGCCAGAGCCGCAGCCTCAACCTGAGTCCGCACCAGCACCAGCGCCGGCACCGGCACCTGAACAGCCACCGGCCCCAGCCCCGGCGCCGGCACCTGCTCCCGAGGCTGATACCCAGCCTGCGCCAGCGCCAGACTCAGATGAACCATCCGTGACTGCACGAAAGGCAGGGCAGTGGTAATGAATAACGATTTCGCAGAATTCGCGCAAGGGTTTCGTGAGCGCACCGCGCGACGCATGTTGGAATTTGAAAAAAGCCTGGCTAAGGCCCAAGACGAGCTAGAAAAGTCCACGGCCAAGGCCGTGCAGCAGGCCAAAAATGAGCAGCATGGGGGAAAGGAAGGTGATGCGGTGGGGCATCGGCAAGCAGCTGCTGGAACGTGGCGCCGCGGTGGCAGAAGCGGCCAAAATGGTGCTGCCCCAACGCGTGTCAATAACGCATCGGGGCAGGTGAAATCTGTGCTGCGACGTGGATAGGTCTAATTCAGCGAGTTAGCTTTTAGTCATCGCGGGCAACGCCGGCGCGCTCGGCTAGTTCGTCGCCAGTAAAGCTTTCTACCTTCTTCGCGCTCGCCTCAGGATCCGCAAAGCCATCGTAGGCGGACTCGCCGGCAAGGGTGGAGAGCAAGAAACCGGTGACGAGGCCGCGGGCGATTTCGGTGGGGCCAGATTGGAAGGCACCGGAACCGATGGCCAATTTGCGGAAGCGATCTTCGCTAAAGCCAGCCTGAGTGCCCTTGTCGATGGCCCGGAACGCCACCTGGCCGCGCCAGTTATAGGCCAGCTTGGCGGGGTTTCCGGCATTGAAAATGTCATCGCGACCAGAGCCAATGACCAAGCCTGGCGTATCGAGGCTGCGGGCGGCCTCGACGGCGGATGGGGCGGTCACGGCGGGATAAATCGCGGCAACGGCCTTCACCTTGGGGTTATCAACCGCGCCCAAAACCGCGGTGCCGCCACCCATGCCGTGACCGATCATGCCGAGTTTGCCCGGCGATACTGTGATATTGCCGGTCCCCAGCCTCACCCCAGCGGCGATCTGCAACGCAGATTCCATGTCTGCGGACAGGTTGCGGTGGTCCGGGAAAAAGCCGGTTTCAGAATTGGGGGCAACCACGACGATGCCCCAGCTGGCGAGGTGGCGCAGCGTGGCGTGGTAATCCTTGATGCTGTGCATCCAATCGTGGCCAAAGGCGACGGCGGGCAGGCCTTGGCCCTCCGCAGGGGTATAAACCTTGCCGGTAATACCTGCATAATCAAGGTCGCCAACCAGCACGCGGTTGCGGCCACGCTTAGATAACGTTCCTAGGTGTTTATTCAAATTCGCAGACACGCATTCTAGGATAGATGAAGATCACCCCGTGCTGGTGGCAAGGGGTGGCGAGTGGCACATGCGGGGGATTCGCGGAGGCCAAAAGGGGTGCGCGGCGCCGAATTTCTATGGGTTGCCTTACTTGCGCGCCGGCGAGAAAGCAGGCGAAAATGTGCACTAGGTAACATTTTCTATGCTTCTCTGGGAAGGCAGGTCGCCGCAAATGACTACCGGCACCCTTAAGATCGACCAATTATTTCCGCAGGATGGTCCGGAAGTAAAGACCGGCATCATCGACAGGGTGGCCTATGCCTCCGATGCCTCGCACTACCTCTACACCCCGAAGGCCGTTATTGAAGCGCGCTCGGCAGAACACGTGGCCGCTATTTTCAAGGCGGGGCGGCAGCACGGCATTCCGGTGACCTTGCGCTCGGGCGGCACCTCCTTGGCCGGCCAGGCCTCCGGCGAGGGGTATCTGGTGGATGTGCGCAAGCATTTCCGGGGCATAGACGTCCTCGATGACGGCAAGCGGGTGCGCGTGCAGCCAGGGGCAACCGTGCGCCAGGTCAATGCGCGTTTAGGGCTGCGCAACCGCAAGCTTGGCCCGGACCCGGCCAGCGAGGCGGCCTGCACCATCGGCGGCGTGGTGGCGAATAATTCCTCCGGCATGGCCTGCGGCACCGAGTTTAATACCTACAACACCTTGGAATCGCTGACCTTTGTCTTGCCTTCTGGCACGGTGATCAATACTGCGGACGCGGATGCGGACCAGCAATTCCAAGCGCAAGAACCCGAGCTGGTGGATACGCTCATCCGCCTGCAGCGCCGCGTGCGCGATAACCAGGAATCAGTAGATATCATCCGCCGCCACTTCCAGCTAAAAAATACGATGGGCTACGGGCTTAATTCCTTCCTGGATTTTGATAGCCCCGTCAAGCTTTTTGAGCACCTGTTGGTGGGCTCCGAAGGCACACTCGCGTTTATCGCGGAAGCGGTCTTTCGCACCGTGCACATCTCTTCCCTCACGACGACTACCGTGGCGGTCTTTAATAATCTCTCCGCCGCTACGAAGGCATTGCCTTCCCTGGTGGAGACCGGTGCCGCCACCCTGGAGCTGATGGATTCTGCCTCCATTCGCGTGGGCCAAGGCTTTGATAAGGTCCCGCAGGCCATTACCGGTTTCGATGTGGATTCACAGGCCGCGTTGCTCATCGAGTACCAATCCGATGACAAGGAAGAGCTGCGGGAAAAAGAGAACAAGGGCTCGTCCCTTTTGCGGGAATTGGACCTGCAATCGCCGGCGGAGTTTTCTGCCGATATTCCCACCCGCACCGCCGCGTGGAACTTCCGCAAGGGCCTGTATGCCCAAGTGGCAGAAGCGAGGCCCTCAGGAACCACGGCGCTCTTGGAAGACGTTGTGGTGCCGGTGGGGGATTTGGCCGATACTTGTTCCTCCTTGCAGGAGCTTTTTACCCGCTATTCCTACGATGATGCGGTCATTTTCGGCCACGCGAAAGACGGCAATACCCACTTCCTTCTAACGGACCGCTTCGAGGGCGATAGCGCCATTGGCCGCTATAACAACTTCAATGAGGAAATGGTGGACTTGGTGCTTTCGGCAGAGGGAAACCTCAAGGCCGAGCACGGCACCGGCCGCGCCATGGCCCCGTATGTGCGCCGCCAGTACGGCGATGAGCTCTACGAGGTCATGCAGCTGCTCAAGCGCGCCTGCGATCCCGCCGGCACGATGAACCCAGGTGTCATCTTGGACGATGACCCCGATGCACACATTACAAATATCAAGCTCAACCCCACGGTGGAAGAAGAAATCGACCCGTGCGTTGAGTGCGGCTATTGCGAGCCGGTCTGCCCGTCGAGGGACCTCACCTTGACCCCACGCCAGCGCATCGTGGTGCGCCGTGCCCGCCAGCGGGCGCAGGAAAATGGCGATACGCACTTGGTTGCAGAACTCGATGAGGCTTATGAGTACATGGGCATCGATACGTGCGCCGTGGATTCCATGTGCTTAACCGCCTGCCCGGTGGGCATCGATACCGGCAAATTCATCAAGAAGCTGCGCCACGAGAATGCCGGGGCCACAGAAGAAAAGGTCTGGTCCGCTGCCGCCAAGAATTGGCAGGTAACCAGCCGCGGTGCCGCAACGGCGCTGACCGGTGCGCACATGCTGCCGGCTCAGCTGGTGACGAAGGTTACCGACGTGGCCCGCTCGCTCATCGGCCCCGATACCGTGCCGGGATACCAGCCGGAGCTCGGCAAGGGCGGCAAGTCCCGCGAGCGCCTGGCCGGGCGCGTGGGTGATCGCTACGCTGAAACCTCGGGAATCTACCTTCCAGCCTGCGTAAACTCTATGTTCGCCCCGCAAGGCGAGGGCATGGGCGCAACGGAAGCCTTCATTACCGTCTTGGAGCGGGCGGGGATCGCGCTGGAGGTGCCTAAGGGCATAGAAAAGCTCTGCTGCGGAACGCCATGGTCCTCAAAGGGCATGCGCAAGGGTCACGACATCATGGAGCAGCGCGTGCGCGAGACCGTCATGGAGGCCACGGATAACGCCTGCCTGCCCGTGATCGTGGACGCGTCCAGCTGTACCGCGGGTTTTCAGGAGATGCTGGAATCCATCGGCATCACCGTCATCGATGCGCTGAGCTTCACCGCCGATACGCTGCTGCCGCGCCTCGAGACCACCCAGCCGGTCGATTCCATGACGATTCACCCGACCTGTTCGGCGTTCCAGCTTGGCATGATGGGAGATGTAGAAAAGGTCGCCCGGGCTGCAGCCACGGAGGTACACATCCCCACCGCCTGGAATTGCTGCGGTTATGCCGGCGACCGCGGCATGCTCCACCCAGAGCTCACGGAGTCCGCCACCCGCGCCGAGGCCGCCCAGGTCACGGAGCTGGGCGCGCAGTATCACGCCTCTACCAACCGCACGTGTGAGCTGGGCATGACCCGCGCCACCGGCGAGGATTACCACCACGTCCTTGAGATGCTGGAGCGCGCCACGCGCTAGCAGCCCGGTGGGGAAGGGGCGCGGCTGCTTGCCGATGCCCCCGTCTTCTTCCGCGCCCCAGTCAGCCGCAGGGCGGGAGGGCTGCTCACCGAGGGTGCGAAAACTAGCGGTGGGCAGGCCAGTTTCCAGTAACTATAAAAGGCCCGAATAAGTGTGCGGCCATAAATAACAGGCCCTAGTCCAACCCCCGGTTCGTGTTGACCAATGAGGTAGGATTCCTTTTTATGTGTGGAATTGTTGGATATGTTGGTCACGCTAGCGGTGACCGCGAATACTTCGCTCTGGATGTAGTCGTGGAAGGTCTGCACAGACTGGAATACCGCGGCTATGACTCCGCTGGTGTGGCGATGTACGCCGATGGGGAGATTAGCTGGCGGAAGAAGGCGGGCAAGGTTGCTGCCTTGGATGATGAGATTGCAGCGCGTCCGCTGCAGGATTCCGTTTTGGGAATCGGGCACACCCGGTGGGCCACGCACGGTGGTCCGACCGATCTCAATGCGCACCCGCACGTCGTTGACGGCGGCAAGCTGGCCGTGGTGCACAACGGCATCATCGAAAACTTCGCGGAGCTGCGGACCGAGCTCTTGAACAAGGGCTACAACTTCGTTTCTGAAACCGATACTGAAGTTGCCGCTGCGTTGCTTGGCGATGTTTTCCACAACGACGCCGCAGGTGACCTCACCAAGGCGATGCAGTTGACTGCTAAGCGCCTCGACGGCGCGTTTACCCTGTTGGCCATTCACGCCGACCAGCCGGATCGCATCGTTGCCGCCCGCCGCGATTCGCCCCTAGTCATTGGTTTGGGCGAGGGCGAGAACTTCTTGGGCTCTGACGTATCGGGCTTTATTGATTACACCAAGTCCGCAGTGGAAATGGACAATGACCAGGTAGTCACCATCACTGCTGACGATGTCGTCATTACTGACTACGACGGCAACCCCACTGAAGGCAAGGCCTTTGAGATCAAGTGGGATGCGGCCGCCGCTGAAAAGGGTGGCTTTGATTCCTTCATGGAAAAGGAAATCCATGACCAGCCTGCCGCCGTGCGCGATACCTTGCTCGGCCGCTTTGATGAGCAGGGCCAGCTGACCCTAGATGACTTGCGCATCGATGAGTCGGTCTTGAAGTCCATCGATAAGATCATCGTGATCGCCTGCGGCACGGCGGCCTATGCCGGCCATGTGGCGCGGTACGCCATCGAGCACTGGTGCCGCATCCCCACCGAGGTTGAGCTCGCCCACGAGTTCCGCTACCGCGATCCGATCGTCAATGAGAAGACCTTGGTCGTGGCATTGTCCCAGTCCGGCGAGACCATGGACACCTTGATGGCCGTGCGTCACGCACGCCAGCAGGGTGCGAAGGTCATCGCTATCTGCAATACGCAGGGATCGTCCATTCCGCGCGAATCCGATGCGGCGCTGTACACCCACGCTGGTCCCGAAATCGCTGTGGCCTCCACCAAGGCTTTCTTGGCGCAGATTACCGCGACCTACTTGCTGGGCCTGTACTTGGCACAGCTGCGCGGCAATATGTTCTCCGATGAAATTCAGGGAGTACTTGCTGAGCTTCGCAATATGCCGGAAAAGGTACAAAGCGTCATCGATGAAGAACAGCAGGTAGCTGGCCTGGCTAACTCCATGAAGGATGCGGAATCCGTGCTCTTCCTGGGCCGCCACGTGGGCTTCCCGGTTGCCCTTGAAGGCGCGCTGAAGCTCAAGGAGATCGCCTACCTGCACGCAGAAGGCTTTGCCGCAGGCGAGCTCAAGCACGGCCCGATCGCGCTGATCGAGGAGGGCCAGCCGGTCTTTGTCATCGTGCCATCCCCGCGCGGGCGCGATTCGCTGCACTCCAAGGTGGTATCCAATATCCAGGAAATCCGCGCCCGCGGTGCCATTACCATCGTGATCGCAGAAGAAGGCGATACCGCGGTAGAGGATTACGCTAACCACGTCATCCGCGTGCCAAAGGCGCCGACGTTGATGCAGCCGCTGCTTGCGACGGTGCCCCTGCAGATCTTTGCCGCGCACGTGGCAAAGTCCAAGGGCTATGACGTTGACCAGCCGCGCAACCTGGCCAAGTCCGTGACCGTGGAATAATCTTCCGGCGGTTCTGACCCCTTTCTCGTCCTTTTTGCACAGGTGGGAGAGGGGTCTTGTGCATATCTGCAGTAAATTCAGCGCGCGGGTGGAAAGTGGCACAATAGTGGCATGCTGAAAACCACAATTGACCTTGCTGCCATCGCGCATAACGTGCGGCTGATGAAGGAGAAGATCGGCCCAGACGTCAAGCTGATGTGCGTGGTGAAGGCGGATGCTTACGGGCACGGCGTAGAAAGAGTCGTGCCCGTGATGCTGGAGGCGGGGGCGGATTCCATTGGCGTCGCCACGCTGACAGAAGCAGTGCAGCTGCGGCGCATGGGGGTGGATTCGCCCATCGCGGCATGGATCTGGCAGACGGATCAGGTGCTAGAAGAGGCCCTGGCCTGTGGCATCCAGATTGCGGTCAATTCCCCGGCACAGGCGCAGAAGCTAGTAGAGGCAGAGATTCCCGCCGAGGTCTATATCAAGGTCGAAACCGGAATGCACCGCTCCGGGGTGGATAAGGCGGACTGGGATGAGGTTTTCGCGCTGCTGCGGGAAGCCCCGCATATCACCGTGCTGGGCCTCATGTCCCACTTTGCCTGCGCGGACGATCCGGATAATGCGCATAATGACGCCCAGGAAGAAGAGTTTCGGCGCGCCCTGGATGCGGCACGCGCTGCTGGGCTGGAGTGCCCGGTTAATCATTTGGCCAATTCGCCGGCCACGCTCTCGCGCCCATCGGCGCACTTTGAGCAGGTGCGGGTGGGTATCGCCTGCTACGGGCTCGAGCCCATCGCAGGGAGAGAGCATGGCCTGCGCCCGGCAATGACCTGGTCTGGGAATGTCTTCGGGGTCAAGCCGATCGAAAAGAATGAGGCCACCAGTTACGGGCGTACCTGGAGCGCGGATAAGCCAGGGTTCCTGGCCACTGTGGATTGTGGCTATGCTGATGGCCTGCCGCGCGCGTCCCAGGGCTACCTTCAGGTGGGCATCGACGGGCGACTTTATCCCCAGGTAGGCCGGGTGTGCATGGACCAAATAGTGGTGGATCTAGGAGATAACCTGCACGGCATTGCCCCCGGTGATGAGGTCACCATCTTTGGACAGGGTGGCATGTCTGCCACTGAGCTTGCCGATGCCGTGGGCACCATCAACTATGAAGTGGTGTGCCGACCCACCGGCCGCACCGAACGCGAATATATAGGAGAGGCCGATGCGCAGTAATTTTCCTGAGTCTGGAACCCGCGATCTGGCAACGGTGGAGCAGACCCACGCCTGCGGTAAGGAACTGGGCGCCGCACTAGAAGCTGGCGATGTCGTTATCCTGGATGGCCCATTGGGCGCGGGAAAAACCACCTTTACCCAGGGAATTTCCCAGGGCATGCAAGTCAAGGGCCGGATTACCTCGCCCACGTTCGTCATCGCCCGCGTGCACCGCTCCCGGGTTGGGGGACCGGACCTGGTGCACGTGGACGCGTACCGCCTCTTGGATGAGGGCGGGGCCAATTCCGGCGATCCCCTGGGGGAGCTGGATGCCTTGGACTTGGACACCGAGCTTGCCGATGCCGTCGTCGTCGCCGAATGGGGCGGCGGCCTTATCGAGCAGATCGCAGATAGGTACCTCTTTATCAGCATCGACCGCGAACCGGCGGAGTTTTCCGGCGCCGATGAGGACGTGCGCCGTATTAGCTGGTCATGGCGCCACAATGATTAGGTAGATCTCATTAATTTTAAGGTATAAGTGATGGATATCTTAGGGCGTCAAGTTGCTTTAGGTATTTAAGGTGCGGGATCCTTGAAGGGTGTTAGATCTCCTAGCCTCTAGTCCATTGCTCGCCCTTTTTGCCATCATGGCCATTGGTTTGGCCATTGGCAAAATCAAATTCTTTGGCATCTCTCTCGGTGCCGCGGCCGCGATGTTCGTGGCGCTCGGGCTTTCTACCGCCAATCCGGATATCCAAATTCCACCGCTGGTATATCAATTCGGCTTGGCCATTTTTGTTTATGCCATCGGTCTTAATTTCGGGCCGTCGTTCGTCCGCGAATTTGCTACCCGTGGCTGGACGCTGACCGTCTTTATGATCGGCATGTTGGTCCTGTTGGTCGGCGTGGGTTTCGGGCTCATCCGCGTCTTCGGCCTCGAAACCGATGTGGCGGCCGGCATGTTTGCCGGTTCGCTGTCGTCCACACCAGGTATGGCGGCAGTGGTGGATATGCTGGGCAATTCCACCCCGGTCGTCGGCTATTCGCTGGCTTACCCGGGTGCGGTTATCGGAGCGATCCTGGTCGCCGCTATTGGCGCGAAAATCCTCAAGGTGGACCACGAGGAAGATGCCAAGAAAGAGGGGATGATTCCCGCTCCGCTGGTAGCCAAAGGCGTGCGGCTGACCAAAGACTTCCCGGATACGGCCGGGCACCTGTACCGCGTCACCGGGCATACCGTGGTGGCTACCCGCGAGATTTCCGATATGGAACACCACCGGCTTGCGCAGCCGGATATGCCCCTGCGCAAGGGCGAGGCATTCCTTATTAATGGCTCCGAAAAAGACGTCGCCGGTGCCATCGAGGTGCTCGGTGAGGAATACCCCGTGGAGCTCACCCCAGAGGCGGGTTTGCAGTATAAGCGCGTGACCGTGTCGAACCCGAAGGTCGCGGGCAAGCGCATCCGCGATATCGATGCGCTCGAGCATGGCTTTATTATCGCGCGCGTGCGCAAGGGCGATAGCGATGCGGTTCCGCACCCAGATATGGTGCTGAATTACTCTGACCGCGTGCGCGTGGTGTGTAGCTCGCACCACGTGCGCGAGGTGCGCAAGTACTTGGGCGATTCTGAATCGGCGCTCGGTAATGCTGATCTATTGTCCATGTCCATCGGTTTGACCTTGGGCATGCTGTTGGGCCTTATTCCCATCCCCATGCCGGGCGGATCGACCCTGCAGCTGGGATTTGGCGGCGGTCCCGTCGTGGTCGGCCTCATCCTCGGCTACCTGAACCGCACCGGCCCCATTAATTGGCAGATGCCCTTCCATACCAGGGAAACCATTTCGAACCTGGGGCTGACGCTCTTCCTGGCGGGCGTGGGGACATCAGCAGGCGCATCGTTCCGCGATGCCCTGACGGATCCATCCTCGCTGACCATCATCGGCGTCGGTTTTATCATTACCTTGGTATCGGCCATCCTCATCGGCGTCATCGGCATGCTGGTGCTGCGCTTAAAGTGGGACGAGGCTATGGGCTGTGCGGCCGGCATGACCACGAACCCAGCAGTATTTGCCTATATCCGGGGCCAAACCGGCACGGAGCTTGCCGGGCGCGGCTGGGCAACGGTGTATCCAACCACCATCATTGGCAAGATTATCGCCGCTCAGGTGCTGCTATTGTTATTGCTTTAGCCCCATATGTCCCGCGCTAATTATTCACCCACTGGGTAAGCCGCCTACACTGGCAGGCACTACCCAGTGGGTGAGTGCTTGTTGGCCGCCGAGTAGCCTCGGAAATAGAACTGACAATCACTTCACCATATGTACATATAGGACCCCCTTGACCCGAGGAGCGTTACTCACCCCATGACTAAATTTGCACGCAACCTGACCACGACCATTATCGCGCTATTTATCATTGTGATGATGGTGCTCGTTGCCGGGGCTACCCTGCGTGATGAGGATTCCCTGGAGGGCAACCTCACCAACACCTTGCAGCACGCCCCGCGGAACCTTGAGGTAATGTCGCTCATCCCGTCTGATGTCTACGGCGCCGACTACAGCGCCATCGGCTTCATCTGCCCAGGCATGGCGGAAGATAAAGTTAAGGAAGCAGCCCCCAACCCCGATGACATCACTTTTGAGGACGGCGTCGTTCCTGAGGGCAAGAGCTACGTCATGGCGCTGGGCCACAACGTTGACCCCTATGTAGAGGAATTGGATTCCTCCGAGGTTGAGGTCTGCGAGATGATCAACACCCAGGTTAAGGCCATGGAGCAGCAGGGCCACGGCCTCGACGGCGGAGTTCCACTGGTTCAGGGCTCCCAGCCGCTGGCCTTCCAGAGTGAAGACGGCGTGTGGAAGCTGGTCGGCTAATGCGCGTCCTGGCCATTGATACGGCGACGACCGCCCTGGTTACCGGGGTAGTCGACACCGAGTCTGGGCAGATAACACAGCGCGTGCTGGCCGATACGCGCGCGCACAATGAACGGCTCATGCCCACCATCCTCGCGGTGATGAGTGAGGCCGGGGTGGAGCTCGGCGCCCTCGACGCCATCGTTGCGGGCATGGGCCCTGGCCCCTTTACCGGCTTGCGCGTTGGTATGGCTACGGCGCAGGCGCTTGCCGATGCCCTCTCCATCCCCCTCCACGGCGTCTGCACCCACGATGCCATCGCGCACGCCGCGCTAGCGGGGGCCGATGCAGCCGATGAAAGGGACACGGCGGACGCGGCGCTGGTTGCTACCGATGCCCGCCGCAAGGAAATTTATTGGGCCACTTACCGCGCGGGACAACGCGTTGCGGGCCCAGACGTTTCGAAGCCGGGGGAGCTTGACGTGCGAGACGTTGCGCGGGTGGTCATCCCGGAAAAGCTGGCTGAGCAGTTGCCGGAGGAACTTGCTGCGCTGCCACGCAGCGAAGCCGCACCCACCGCAGCGGGCCTGGTGGCCGTCGCGCGGCTTGACGCGGATCCGGAGCCATTCGTACCGCTGTACCTGCGCCGCCCCGATGCGGTTCCGCCCAAAAAGCAGCAGCTTTCCGCGGCCATTCCAGAGGTGCGCCTGTGAACCTGCGCGAGCTCACCCCCGCCGATGCCCCGCGCTGCGCCGAGCTGGAAAAGGTGCTTTTTCCCGGTGAAACTCCGTGGTCAGGAGCGGTATTTAAGCAAGAAATGGCCCAGCCCTTCAACTTTTACCTCGGGGTGGAAGGCGCCCTCGATCCCACAGCTCCGGAGGATGGCGAGAAGCCGGTCTTATTGGGCTATGCCGGCATCGGCATGATGGGCCCAGCCGCTGACCCAGAGTTTGAAATCCACACCATTGGCGTCTATCCAAAGGCCCAGCGCCGCGGCATCGCGCGCATGATGATGGACAATATTTGCTATATCGCGGACTTAAAAAGCGCGCCCATCTTCTTAGAGGTGCGCGTGGGAAACGATCCCGCCATCGAGCTATACCGACGCTATGGCTTTAGCATCGAGGGGATTCGCCGCAATTATTATCAGCCTTCTGGCGCGGATGCGCACGTCATGGTGCGCCCCAGCCAGTCGCCACAAGCAAGCCAGCGCGAAGCAAAGGAGCAGTAATGAAGGTCATGGGCATCGAGTCCTCCTGCGATGAGACCGGGGTGGGCATCGTCGAGCTGGACCAGGACGGCCACATGGAGATCATCGCCAATGCCGTTGCTTCGTCGATGCAGCAGCACGCGCGCTTTGGCGGCGTCGTGCCCGAAATCGCCTCCCGCGCGCATCTGGAGGCCATGCCGCAGGTGATGCGGGCGGCGTTGGAGGAGGCGGGCATCGATAAGCCCGATGCCATTGCCGCCACCGTGGGCCCGGGTCTGGCCGGCGCCCTGCTGGTGGGCGCTTCCGCGGCCAAGGCTTATGCCGCAGCGTGGGGCGTGCCTTTTTATGGCGTCAACCACCTCGGCGGCCATGTGGCGGTGGCCAACCTTGAGGGCGAGAGCCTGCCGCACTCGGTCGCGCTGCTGGTTTCCGGCGGGCACACGCAGTTGCTCGAAGTCGAGGCCGTGGGAAAGCCCATGCGCGAGTTGGGCTCCACGCTTGACGATGCCGCCGGTGAGGCCTACGACAAAGTCTCCCGCCTCCTAGGGCTGGGGTACCCGGGCGGGCCGGTCATTGATAAGCTGGCTGCCCGCGGAAAACCCACCATCGACTTCCCCCGTGGCATGTCGCGCGCCGAAGACCTGCGCGGCGAGCACCGGCATGATTTCTCTTTCTCGGGGCTCAAGACCTCCGTTGCACGCTATGTGGAGCGCGCCGAAAAGGCCGGCGAGACCATCTCCGTGGAGGATGTATGCGCCTCGTTCCAAGAAGCTGTGGCCGATGTGCTCACCGCCAAGGCCATTCGCGCCTGCGAGGATACCGGGGCGAAGGTGCTCCTGCTCGGTGGCGGCGTCGTGGCCAATTCCCGGCTGCGGGAGCTGGCCGCCGAGCGCTGCAACGCCGCGGGTGTCGAGCTGTGCGTGCCGCGGTTTAACCTGTGCACCGATAACGGCGTGATGATTGCTGCACTTGGCGCCCAGCTCATTCATGAGGGGGCTGCGCCGTCGAACCTGGGTATCGGTACCGATACGCAATTGGATGTGGAAGAGCCACAGTTAACCTAAAGTTCTTCTTCCTCGCACTGCAGGGTGGGGGAGTCGGCGGTAACCTTTAACGCGTTCATGCCCTCTCGGCTTTAAAGGAGCTTTCTCTCATGACCGTTGGTTTCCTCGTCAACCCCGATCTCACTCGCCGAAAAATCGAGTTCGAATTAGAACACGCCAACCAGTTTTTGGGCGGCACCACCGAGGGGCGCGTCTCCGTCGTCTTTCAAGATGACGGGACGACCTACGCCGCGCTGTATAACCCAGAAGCTAAGCAGGAAGGCGCCGAGCCCAACCCGGTTGCTTCCCTGGCGCGCAATGCCGCCGACACGGGAAACTCCGCCTTTTTACAAGATCCCATCCGCGCTATCAGCGGCCCAGTTATCTTCGTGGATGCAGAGGGCGAAGAGGACACCATCGATGAGGTCATCGCTTCCGTCGAGCACGGCATCCGTGCGGTGAAAAACTACCGCGAGGATTTCCCGGACGAGTACACGCTCTGGCGCGCTGCGGTCATCAACTCCACGAAGAGCGCGTAAGCACCCATCCTTTAGCGTTCGGTGTGGCGCAGCCACATCAGCACGGCCTTGACCCGGCGATTGGCGTCTTCGGGACGAAACCCGAGTTTTAGAAAAACATTGGACACGTGCTTGCTTACCGCCCCTGCGGTTAATACCAGCGCGTCTTCAATTTCTTGATTGCTCAAGCCTTGTGCCATGAGCCCCAAAACCTCGCGTTCGCGGGCGGTTAATTGGCTCAGCCCCGTGCGCCGCGCGGATAGCAAGGCGGTGACCACTTCTGGGTCGACGACGGTGCCACCACCCGCCACTTCCTCAAGGGTGTGCACGAATTCGTCCACATCGGATACGCGCTCCTTGAGCAGGTAGCCGAATCCGCCGTGCTCTAAGAGCCGGTCCAAGTAGCTCGCCGCCACGTATTGGCTGAGCACCACCACCGGTTGCGACGGGTCCGCCGCACGCACATCGTGCACGGCACGCAAGCCATCATCGCTCATGGTAGGCGGCATGCGGACATCGCTAATGATCAGATCGAAGTCATCGCTGCCCGCGCAGGCGCGCAATTCCTCGGCATCGTTGACAGCGGTCACGCTATGGCCCAGTGCCGTCAAAAGCTGTTCTAGCCCGGCGCGCAAGAGGGCAGAATCCTCTGCCAATAAGAGTTTCATCGGGCCTCCTTTAGCGGTAGTGACATGGTGAAGGTTGCTCCTTGTCCCTTTGTACGGGCAGGGGAGAAGTCGACGGTGCCGCCAAGTGCCGCGGCCCGCTCGCGCAGCCCGGCCAGCCCTGTGCCCGCGGTTGCTCCGGTGCTCTTTCCGGAGTGTGTTCCGATGCTCGTGCCGGTGTTCGTGTCGGCGCTGGTCCCAGCGCCGACGCCATTATCGCGGACGCTGAGGCGGAGATTGTCGCCAAAAGAGATGGACACGCTGGCGGCGGTGGCCCCGCCGTGGGTGGATGCGTTGGTCAGCGCCTCTGCTACCGCGTGGTAGGCCAGTAGTGCTGTCGTTTCCCCAATCGAGCGTTCCGCGCCTTCAACGTGCAATTCCGCGTCGAGCCCGCTGTGGGCCAAGAGTTCATCGAGGGCGGGGATGAGGCCGTCATCGAAAAGTACCTGTGGTGCAATGCCGCGCACGGTAGCACGCAGGGCGGATAGGGCATGGGTGGCGTTATGTTCGGCATCGGCAAGCGCCTGCTGAGCCTCGGGCGGAGACTGGAGTTTGGCCGCAGCCAGGTTGAGCTTGAGCGCGGTCAGGTACTGCTGGGGACCATCGTGGAGCTCGCGCTCGATGCGGCGGCGCTCGCCCGAAAAGGCATCAATAAGCGTGGCGCGTGAGGCCGCCAATTCCTGGGCAGAGGGGCTCAGCGCGAGCCGGGTTAAAGAAATAGAGGCCTTGACCAGCAGGCGGTTGAGCACCACCAGCAAAGCGAGGAGCACTGCGGCTGCGAGCCAGCACACGACAAAAATCAATGGGCGATTATCGGTGGTCCACTCGCCGACGTTGAACTCGGCCTGTGGAATAAACGGCGCGATAACTAATACGCCCGCGACAAAACCAACAAAGACCCAGTTGGTAAAGCAGGCCACGCAAATAAGAAGCTGCAGTATGAGGTGATAAAACTGCTGCCAATCAAACCAACGGTTGGCCCGCCGCGCGGGAATATCAACGCCCATCCACCTCGCACCACAGCGGCCGATAAACTCCGCGGCGCGGGCTACTAGCGGAATCCACGGCAGCATGAGCACCGACACCACCAGTCCCGGAAGCGCGAGCACTCCGAGGGCGAGGCTCCACCCATTGGCCTTGACAGTTCGCATATCCGTTCAGCCTAGCCGCCGCGCCGGGGTGGTGGCAGTAGAGCTAGCCCCACCATTTTTCGGGCAGCCTTCCCCATCGCGCGTGCGGGATGCGGCCGGTGGAATGGGAGGCATGTTAAAAGCACAGAATCTGAGCAAGCGCTACGGCACCCATCCAGCTCTTGCCGAGGTGAACTTAAACATCGAGCCGGGGGAATTTGTCGCGATTATGGGGCCATCCGGCAGCGGCAAGACCACGCTGTTGAACCTGCTTTCCGGGCTGGATAAGCCCAGCTCCGGCACGGTCAACGCGCCGGGCCGCACGGAGCGTGCTTTTGTATTCCAGGACTATAACCTGCTGGAATCGCTCAACGCCCGCAAGAATGCCACGTTGACCGCGCACTTTTCTGGCCGGCGCTGCACCCGCGACGAGGTGCGGAAGACCTTTGCGTCTTTGGGGCTTGACGGTCTGGAGCGCCGGCTGCCCGCACAGCTTTCCGGCGGCCAGCAGCAGCGCGTCGCCGTCGCCCGCGCCTTGCTGGCCGGTGCGCCGTATATCTTTGCCGATGAGCCCACGGGCGCGCTTGACGATGCCACCGCCCAGCTCGTCCTTACCCATCTCCGCACCGCCGCACGGGGCGGGGCCGCGGTGGTCATGGTGACCCACTCGCACCTTGCCGCGGAGGCTGCCGACCGCATCATTGAGCTCCAGGAGGCCAACCATGCTGGTGTGGCTTAAGGATTTACAAAGCAATTGGCTATCCTGGCTCGCCGTCGCGCTGACCATGGTGGTCTCATCGGCCGCGTGCGCGCTAGCGGTATCGATGTTGGTGGCCACCTCGGACGCGGACGATGATCCCACGGGGCCACTCGGGGGCACCGTGCTGGGCATGGCGGTCTGCGCCGTAGTCTTGATTACGCTGTCGCAGATGCGGTTGATTATTGAGGAACGCGAACCCGTCTACCGCTCGTGGCGCATGATTGGCATGCCCGGGTGGATGATCAATAGCTTCATCGTGGGGCAGGTCAGTGCCGTAAGCGCTCTCGCGGCGCTCATCGGGACCTTCCCGGCGCGCCTGTTTGTCGAGCCTATGGCCGCGGCCTTTCGCAGCGACGGGATTCCCATGCCGGAGTTGGCCATCACCCCGTTGGTCATCCGCATTGCCGTGTCCGTGTGTGTGGCATCGGCGGTCTGCGGTGCCCTCATACCGCTGCGTCGGGTCTTTCGCCCGCGAGTGGAACCGCGCCCGGTGTGGGTGGTGCTGCGCTGCCTCGTGTCCGCAGGTTTGGTAGGCGGTGCCGTGTACGGCTGCCTGCAGATAGAAGATCCTGGCGATAGCCTCGCCGCTTCCATGGGTCTGGTCATCCTGGTGGCACTCATGACGCCGTGGCTTATGCCCGCCCTGGACCAATGGACGCGCCTGTGCGGCATCGCCGGGGCCAATGTGCGGGTGCGCCGCCGCTTCTCAGTGCCTCATATCGTGCCGTGGGTATTGCTCGGTGGCCTGATCGTTGCAGTGGGCTCTGGGGTGATGATGCTCAAAGGTACGTCAAGCCTCGATACCTTGTCATCGGGGCGAGTCTTCGCGGCGTTTCTCGGCCCAGTCGTTGCCCCGAGCATCGTTGGTGCGGTGCTGACCTCGCTCATTATGCGCTCGCGCATCGCCAGCGATGTGCGCGGCCTGCGGTTGGCCGGCGCCTCACCGGCGGCGTGGGCGCGGGTGCAGGTGGGCGAGGCCTTCTGCCTGACTGTTACTGCTGCGGCCATAGTCATTGCCTTGAGCGCAACGGTAGTGATACTGCTCAACCACCTGCTGCATCCCGATTCTCCTTCCTGGATGGGCGCCCTATGGGAGGGCCTCGCCGGGGTGTGGTGGGCGCCATTCGGTCTAATTTTTGGCGCAATGTTTCTTGCGCTGTGCGCCGTCAAGCTCATTCTTGCGGGATTCCTGCGCTCAACCGCCCAGATCCGCACAAACTGATGGATGGATCGCCGATATTCTGATGGGTAGAACGCGCTCAAACTGATGGGTGAAACTCTGATATTCTGATGGGTAAAACGCACTCAAACTGATGGATGGGTTTAAAATGAATGGTCAAGACGGCTATCTGTATCTTCCACGAGTAGAAGATTCGCGGCTTCATGAGGCCCTGCAGCGATCCGGAGGGGTGCTAATAGAAGGTCCAAAGGGCTGCGGGAAATCTGCGACCGCTCGGCAAATTGCGGGGAGTCTTGTCCAGGTGGATACGGATTTAAACCTCGACATGCAGCTCAGCACGGTCCCAGATTTGGCGTTGGAGGGGCAGACGCCGCGAGTTTTTGATGAGTGGCAAGAAAAACCGCAGTTGTGGAACTTGGTGCGGCATGAAATTGACCGCCGGCAAGCACCCGGGCAGTTCATTCTCACTGGGTCAACAGCGCCAATGGAGGAGCAATCCAGGCACTCGGGCGCGGGGCGTATAGCTAGGCTGCGGATGAAGACCTTCAGTTTTTATGAATCAGGGCATTCTAATGGCGCAGTATCATTAGCCGAATTGGTAGCTCAGGAATCCCCGCAGACGAATGGGGAGACGGTTGTAGATGTTGCAGGGATTATCGAGCGTATGGCGCACGGAGGCTGGCCCGCAAACCGGAATTATTCCGTTGAGGCGGCACAAGAGAACCTGCGCAGTTATATCGATACCGTAGCCCACGTGGATATCAATGCCGCCGATGGTGTGCGAAGAGATCCGGTAAAAGTAACGACGCTTATTCGTTCGCTTGCCCGTGGAGTAGCTACAGAACAGTCCATTTCTTCTATTGCTACCGATATTGGCGCGCAAAGGGCTACGGTCAGCGAGTACCTTGCCGCGTTGCAACGCATCTTCATCGTGGAAGAACAGTTGGCATGGTCCTCTCATCTTCGCTCCCGGGCTAGCCTGCGAACGGCACCAAAGAGGCATCTGGCGGATCCGGCGTTGGCGGCTGCTGCCGTGGACGCGTCCCCGGATAAATTACTGCGCAACCTTGCCTTTGCCGGGCAGCTTTTTGAATCCCAAGTAGTCCATGATTTAGCGGTGTTAAGTGGAAAGCGTATTTTTCATGCCCGTGACGCATCTGGGCTGGAAGTAGATGCGGTATTTGAGCTGGCGGGCAGGACCGTCTTCGTAGAAATTAAATTGGGGCAAAGCCAAGAGATCATTGAGAAGGCGGCAAGCAATTTGCAGGCCTTCGCAGAACGCTTCGAATGGGAGGCTCCGCCCGTCTTGATGATCGTGACGGGAGGAAACCTGAGCTTTCGGCATCCGAGCGGAGTACACGTGGTGTCCCTGACGCACTTGGCACCGTAGCGCGGCCCGGCTGCGGGGGTCGCGTCGTTGTTGAGGGTTAGCAGTCACGAGGGTAGAGTGCTAATCAGGTTGTTTGACCCACAGTTGTTCACCCGCGACGACGGCTGTGCTGGACATCCACAACCGGCACGCGCGCGCCATTAAGGTGCGCAAACGAACAATACGGAGGAAACATCATGGCAACTATTAAGCCGCTTGAGGACCGCGTCCTCGTACAGATCGTAGAAGCAGAATCCACCACCGCATCCGGCCTGGTTATCCCGGATTCGGCAAAGGAAAAGCCGCAGGAAGCAACCGTTATCGCCGTCGGCCCGGGCCGCTGGGAAGACGACGATGACCGCATCCCCATGGACGTTAAGGAAGGCGACACCGTTGTCTTCTCCCGCTACGGCGGCACCGAGCTGAAGTACGACGGCGAAGAGTACTTGCTGCTGAGCCAGCGCGACATCCTCGCCATCATCGAGAAGTAGGAACTACTTATGGCAAAGCTTATTGCATTCGACCAAGAAGCCCGCGAGGGAATTCAGCGCGGCGTCGATACGCTGGCTGATGCCGTCAAGGTCACCCTCGGCCCGCGCGGCCGCAACGTCGTACTGTCCAAGGCCTTCGGTGGCCCGACCGTTACCAATGACGGCGTGACCATCGCCCGCGATATTGATGTCGAGGAGCCCTTCGAGAACCTGGGCGCGCAGCTGGTTAAGTCCGTTGCGGTCAAGACCAACGACATCGCTGGCGACGGCACCACCACCGCGACCTTGCTGGCCCAGGCGCTCATCTTTGAGGGCCTGCGCAACGTTGCAGCCGGCGCTAACCCAATTGAGCTCAACCGCGGCATCTCCGCAGCGGCGGAAAAGGCCGTCGAGGAGCTCAAGGCACGCGCCACCCCGGTCAACTCCGCCTCCGAAATCGCGCAGGTAGCCACCGTGTCCTCCCGCGATCCGGAGGTCGGAGAGATGGTTGCCGGTGCCATGGAAAAGGTGGGCAAGGACGGCGTTGTCACCGTTGAGGAGTCCCAGACCATGGACTCCACCGTGGATGTCACCGAAGGTATTTCCTTTGACAAGGGCTACCTTTCCCCGTACTTCGCTACGGAGGAAGAGACCAACCACGCCGTGCTTGACGATGCCGCCATTTTGCTCGTCCGCAACAAGATTTCTTCCCTGCCGGACTTCTTGCCGCTGCTGGAAAAGATCGCGGAGACCAACCGCCCGACCCTCATCATCGCGGAAGACGTCGAGGGCGAGCCGCTGCAGGCGCTCGTGGTCAACTCCATCCGCAAGGTCCTGAAGGTCGCCGCCGTAAAGGCACCGTACTTTGGCGAGCGCCGCAAGGGCTTCATGGATGACTTGGCCGTGGTTACCGGCGCCACCGTGGTGGACCCTGAGGTGGGCGTCAACTTGAACGAGGTCGGCCTCGAGGTGCTGGGTTCCGCACGCCGCGTGACCATTACCAAGGAAGACACCGTGCTTGTCGATGGCGGAGGCAGCGCCGCGGCCCTCGATGATCGCCGTGAACAGATCCGCGGCGAAATCGCCCGCACCGATTCCACCTGGGATAAGGAAAAGCTCGAGGAGCGCTTGGCTAAGCTCTCCGGCGGCGTGGCCGTCATTCGCGTCGGTGCCGCCACCGAGACTGAGGTCAACGAGCGCAAGCTGCGCGTCGAGGACGCCATCAACGCCGCTCGTGCGGCCGTCGAAGAAGGCGTCATCGCCGGCGGCGGTTCCGTGCTGGTGCAGATTTCCAAGGAACTCGAGTCCTTTGCCCAGGACTTCGAGGGTGAGGCTAAAGTCGGCGTTCTCGCCGTCGCCCGCGCCCTGACCCGCCCAGCCTTCTGGATCGCAGAAAACGCAGGCCTCGATGGCTCCGTCATCGTCTCCCGCGTATCTGAGATGGCCAACGGTGAAGGCTTTAACGCCAACTCCCTGGAGTACGGCAACCTCATCGATAACGGCATCATCGATCCCGTAAAGGTCACCCACTCCGCAGTGGTCAATGCCACCTCCGTTGCCCGCATGGTTCTTACCACCGAGGCATCCGTTGTGGAAAAGCCGCAGGAAGAAGACGACGCTGAGGCCGGCCACGGCCATCACCACCACTAATTCCTGCGCTGCATATAGCCCAGAGCCCGCCGCACCTTCCCCGCCTAGCCAGGGGAGGGAGCAGCGGGCTTTTGGTTTAGACTTGAAGCTCGTGGAGAGCATTATTATTACCGGCGCGCGGGAAAATAACCTGCGCGATGTTTCGGTGGAGATTCCCAAGCGCAAGCTAACCATTTTTACCGGCGTGTCCGGCTCTGGTAAGTCTTCGCTCGTCTTTGATACCGTCGCCGCGGAATCGCAGCGCTTGGTCAATGAGACTTATCCCGGCTTTGTCCAAGGCTTCATGCCCTCGCTGGCCCGGCCGGACGTGGATAGCTTGGCGCACCTTACCGCGGCCATAGTGGTGGGGCAGGAGCCCATGGCGGCATCGTCGCGTTCTACCTTTGGTACCGCCACCGATATCACCGGCCTTCTGCGCGTGCTGTTCGCGCGCGCCGCCTCACCGCGCGCCGGCGGCCCCGCGGCCTATTCTTTCAACGTTCCCTCCGCTTCTGGACAGGGCGCCATCGAGGTCAACGGCACCAAGGAGGTTCGCCGCTTTGAGCGCGCCGGCGGCATGTGCCCGAAGTGCGAGGGCACGGGGTAGGTATCCGATATCGATTTATCGTGCTTGGTGGATGAGGAGCTTTCGCTTGCCGATGGCGCCATTATCTACCCCGGCATGAAGCCCGGCTCCTGGATGTGGCGCGGCTATGCCGAATCTGGCCTGTATCCCGATGATATTCCGGTGCGCGAGTTCAGTAAAGAGCAAAAACACAACCTGTATTTCGCCTAGACCAAGACCAAGGTCGGCGGCGTCAACATGAGCTATATGGGCCTTGCCACGCGCTTGCGCACCAACGTATTGAGCAAGCCGGTCGAAAGCCTGCAAAAGCACATGCGCGCCTTCGTCGAGCAGGCCGTAGTCTTCGTTGATTGCCCTGAGTGCGCCGGCACGCGGCTGGCGCGCCACGCCCGCGAGTCCTATATCGCCGGCGCGTCCATCGCAGATGTCTGTGAGATGGAACTTACGGACTTGCACGGCTGGCTCGCTCAGCTCGATCTCCCCGGCGCACAGCCGCTGGTAGATGCCATTTCTGCCGACGTTGATACCGCCATCGAGCTCGGCCTTGGCTATCTCACCTTATCGCGCGCCACCGGGACCTTGTCCGGCGGTGAAGCCCAGCGCACCCGCATGGTGCGCCACATGGGCTCGCCGCTTAGCGATGTCACCTATGTCTTCGACGAGCCCACCGCCGGCCTGCATCCGCACGATTGCGAGCGCATCAATAACTTGCTGCTTCGCCTGCGCGATAAGGGAAATACCATCCTCGTGGTCGAGCACAACCCGTCCACCATCGCCATTGCGGATCGCGTCGTGGATCTCGGGCCCGGCGCCGGCACCGAAGGCGGCACCATCGTCTTCGAAGGAACTCCTGCGCAGCTGCGGCAAAGCGGCACCGTAACCGCGCAGTACCTTGCCGATCCCGCCACGCTGAAAGAATCGGTGCGCGAATCCACCAAGGCCCTTGCCATTCGTGGCGCGCAGCGCAATAACCTCCAGGGAGTCGATGTCGATATTCCGGAGGGAGTACTCACGGTCATCGCCGGGGTTGCCGGTTCCGGCAAGTCTTCGCTGGCCGCGTGCCTGCCAGGGGTAGCAGGAGACAGGCTTCTGCACATCGGGCAAAGTGTCATTAAGGGATCGCGCCGGTCCAATGCTGCAACGTATACCGGCGCCCTCGACCCCATCCGCAAGGCCTTTGCCAAGGCCAATGGTGTAAAACCCGGCCTCTTCTCCGCTAATTCCGAGGGCGCGTGCCCAAAATGCAATGGCGCGGGCGTGGTGTATGTGGAACTCGGGGTCATGGACGGCGTGGACGTTCCCTGCGAAATCTGCCAGGGCCGGCGCTTTTCCGCCGACGTGCTGGAGTACCGCCTGGGCGAGCTCAATATCGCCGATGTCCTCGAACTTTCCGCCTCCCGCGCCGCCGATTTTTTGCGCAGCGTCAAAGTGCCCGCCGCGGCCAAGATTTGTGACACGCTCGTTTCTGCCGGCGTGGGCTATTTAAGCCTTGGCCAGCCACTATCGACGCTATCCGGCGGCGAGCGCCAGCGCCTTAAATTGGCCGCGCACCTTGCCGATAAAAAGTCGACCGCAGACGTCATCGTGCTAGACGAGCCAACCACGGGCCTGCACCCCGCCGATACCGAACGCACGCTGCAGTTGCTGGATCAGCTTGCCGATGCCGGCAATACCGTCATCTGCATCGACCACAACCTCGCCGTGCTCGCGCACGCCGATCACGTCATCGAGCTCGGCCCTGGTGCCGGCTCTGCCGGCGGGCACCTCGTCTTTAGCGGCACGCCCCAAGAACTGGCGGGCTTGACGGAGTCCCTCACGGGGCGCTATTTGCAGGAAGCGCTAGCCGCGGAAGGCTAACTCGAAACGCCGCACTTCCGCGTGTGCTCCCACTCGCACGCGCCTGCTGCGAAAGCGGTGTGAGGGCTTTGCGCCTGGATTAAGCGTTGACCGTCGCGCGACGGCGCTTGCGCAGCGCCACGACGCGCTCGGATTCGCTCATACCGCCCCATACACCATACGGTTCTGCCGAACGCAGGGCGTGCTCGCGGCAGAGCTCAATAACTGGGCAGGAATTGCAAATGGCCTTGGCGCGATTTTCGCGCTGGGCGCGGGCGCGGCCACGCTCTCCGTCTGGATGGTAAAACACGTCCGAGTTTTCACCGCGGCACGCACCTTGCAACTGCCAATCCCATACATCTGCAGTAGGTCCGAGAAGAGACTTGGACTGAGACACGTTACTTACGCTCCTTTTACAGGACGAGAATTCTTACTCTGGCGGCTGGTGGAGAGTCATCCGCGAACCGCAACGATTCGTAGTGTGTCGCGTCTGGGTAAACAAAGGGTTACTAGTGTTTTACTTCCAGGTATTGCTTCCATTTATGTGACTCGTTAACACCCTTTTACCTGCAATAATGGCTAAGGTTAACGAATCATGAATTTTCCTCTTTCTATGGTGCAAGTGGCATAAACCCTGTTGGAGAGCCACAACAACCGCCGACACAGGCTTCAGCGCGGTGCTTTTCCTACTGGGGCATCGTCAAGCAAGAGCGTTGCCGTGGTTGCCGGGTCGCAGGTTTGCTGGTGTGTACCGTAGTTGGCCCTTTGCGCTCAATACCCCAGAGGAAATATGGTTGAATATCGATTTAAAAGTCTGCAGAGGGTGCACTCGTGAGCGATAAGGATAAAGAGCTAGCGGATCTCGTTCCGCTGGCCGCTGGTGGAAGCCGCCGCGCACTGCAATCTATCCTGCAAATTATTCAGCCGCAGGTGCTGCGCTATTGTCGTGCGCGGATCGGTGGCGGGCGCCAGCCCACCGCGGAGGACGTGACCCAAGAAATCTGCCTCGCCGTCGCCACATCTATCGAATCCTATGAAGATAAGGGCCGGCCCTTCATGGCCTATGTCTACGGCATCGCATTTAATAAGGTTACCGATGCCCACCGCGCCATGGGCCGCGATCGCTCCACGCCCGCCGAGGAGCTTCCAGAAAACACTGCAAACGAGGCGACGCCCGAGGAATGGGCGCTAGAAAATGATGGTAGTAACAGAATGCGCGCCTTGCTCGATACCTTAAGTGACAAGGCAAAAAACATCGTTATTTTGCGCGTGTTCGTTGGTCTTTCGGCAGAAGAAACCGCCGATATCGTGGGATCTACCCCGGGTGCGGTTCGCGTCGCACAACACCGAGCCCTCGCACAATTGCGAAAGGCCCTTGGGCAACAACTAGCCACTGAGGGCTAAAGCAACAATCCCCGCTCTAGAGACACGCGTAAACCTTAAGAAAGGAAGGAGGGACAGAAACCATCATGGCCTCCAAACACTCCAAAAAGAATAACGATGACCTGACGGAGCAGCTTCAGCCCTTGGTAGATGATGATGCATTCCTCACCGAGCTGTCGCAGGGTAAAGACCCTTCCAACGGCAGCGATGAGCTCGCTGGGTTGCTGCTAGGGCTGAAGGGGGACATCGATAAACAGATGCCGCCAGCCCCGCGCGTGGACGGGGCAGAGGAAGAACCGGAAGTCATCAGTCTCGATAAGGCGCGGTCTCGCCGGCGCAATCGCCCCGTGATGCATGGACTTATCGGTGCGGCCGCCGCCACCGTAATCCTCGCCGGTGCGGGCGGGGTCATGGTTAATTCTGGCGTGTTTGATAGGCCGGATGAGACCCGCAACGTGGAGCTGGCCGGCACCTTAGATGAGATGGAATCCCGCGCGGCAGAGGGAGATTTCGATGGTGCGCGCGAGCTTATGAAGGAAGCCCGCTCCAAGCTCGAAGAGGCCGAAGGCAAAGAAGAAAATGCCATCGCCGCCAAGGAGGAAGCCGAAAAGAAGCGCCCTGCCCGCCCGAAGGCGAAAACCGTGACAGAAACTGCCACTGAGACCGCGCCGGGTCAAAAGCCGCAGGATAACCCCGAGCCAGCGCCAACAACCGTAACGGAAACGCAGTACGAGACCTCAACCGTGGTGGTAACGGAGCAGGCGCCGGCGAATCCGCAGCCGGAGACGCGCGAGCCCGAAGAAGCACCCACCACAACCATTCAGTTGGGGGCGGGCGCCGAGGAATAACGAGGGCGGTGACTTACGCCCTAGCGGTTCTCTAGGCCGTCTACGTAGCCTAGCGCGTAGTCCCACGGCACGTAACGGCGCGGGTCGGGCTCCGCCCCCGGCTCGTGCACTGGGGCGAGCTCGCCCGCCAGCGTGGCGCGCATATTGGCCGCCATAATATCCCACTCGTAGAAGTGGTTTTCCTGGCAGTCTTCACACAGGAAGAAGATGCCGTCGATCCCGCGTGGTCCGAGCACAGTTGCGAATTTCTCTACCAAGGCGAGATCGTGGATGAGGGCGACGCGGTCTTCATCGGAAAGCGGCATGACCTGCTCGTCCTCCTCCAGGAAGGACGCAGGGTCGTTCGGATCGTCTGCAAAAGGATCGCGGGGCATATTGGCGAAGAAGTTCACGCCTGCGAGCCTATTGAACTTGCCCGCTTAAGGCAATTAACCCCTAGCCTGAATGGTGCCATTGGCCGGGCACGCACTACAGTTGAGGTAGCCGCTGAACCTGTTTAAGGAGATACCTCGATGAGCGATTACCCTATTCACACTGGTGGAGATGACCCGAACAAGGTAGCCCTGCGCGGCTTGACCTTCGATGACGTGCTTCTTTTGCCCGCCGAGTCTAATATCGTGCCCTCCGAGGTCGATACCGGCGCGCAATTTACCCGCAACATTCGCCTGGGCGTGCCGCTGGCATCCGCAGCGATGGATACCGTGACCGAGGCCCGCATGGCCATCGCCATGGCGCGCCAGGGCGGCATCGGCGTGCTGCATCGCAACCTTTCTGCGGAGGCGCAGGCCGAGCAGGTAGAAATCGTCAAACGCTCCGAGTCTGGCATGGTCACGGACCCGGTCACCGCCCGCCCCGAGATGACCATTGGCGAGGTCGACGCCCTGTGCGCCCGCTTCCGCATTTCCGGCCTGCCGGTTGTGGATGGGGATGGCACCTTGCTGGGCATTTGCACCAACCGCGATATGCGTTTCGAGTCGGACTTTAACCGCAAGGTCAGCGATGTCATGACCGCGATGCCGCTCGTCGTTGCGCGCGAGGGCGTATCCAAGGACGAGGCCCTAGAGCTTCTGTCGGCCAATAAGGTAGAAAAGCTGCCGATTGTTGATGCCGATAACAAGCTTATTGGCCTTATCACCGTCAAGGACTTCGTAAAATCCGAGCAGTACCCCAATGCTTCCAAGGATGCTTCCGGCCGCCTGCTGGTTGCCGCGGGCATTGGTACCGGCGAGGAGTCCTATCAGCGCGCCGCCGCGCTTGTCGATGCCGGCGTTGACGCCCTCGTCGTCGACTCCGCCCACGCACACAATAACCGCGTGCTCGAGATGGTCTCCCGCGTGAAGAAGGACTTCGGCGACAAGGTCGATGTCATCGGCGGCAACCTCGCCACCCGCGAGGCAGCCCAAGCGATGATCGACGCCGGCGCGGACGCCATCAAGGTCGGCATCGGTCCAGGCTCCATCTGCACCACCCGCGTCGTCGCCGGCGTCGGTGCGCCGCAGATCACCGCGCTGATGGAAGCCGCAACCGTCGCCGCCCCCGCGGGCGTGCCGGTCATCGGCGATGGCGGCATGCAGTACTCCGGTGACATCGCCAAGGCGCTGGCCGCCGGTGCTGATACCGTCATGCTGGGCTCCATGTTCGCCGGCACCACCGAGGCACCCGGTGACATCGTGGTCTACCAGGGCAAGCAGTACAAGCGCTACCGCGGCATGGGCTCCATGGGTGCTATGCAAGGCCGCGGGCTCTCCGGCGAGAAGCGCTCCTACTCCAAGGACCGCTACTTCCAGGCCGATGTGCGCAGCGAAGATAAGCTCGTGCCAGAAGGCGTGGAGGGACGCGTGCCCTTCCGCGGTGAGATCGATGCCATCGTGCACCAAATCATCGGCGGCCTGCGCGCGGCCATGGGCTATACCGGCTCGGCCACCCTAGATGAGCTCAAGACCAAGCGATTTGTCCAGATCACGGCCGCGGGCCTGAAGGAATCCCACCCGCACCACCTGCAGCAAATCGCCGAAGCCCCGAACTACCGCTAGGACAATCATGCGTGAATACGCCGAAATCGGCATCGGCCGCGAGGCCCGCCGCACCTTTGATTTAGACCAGGTCTCCATCGTCCCCCAGCGCCGCACGCGCTCGTCCAAGGACGTGGATACCACCTGGAATATCGATGCCTATACCTTCGATACTCCCTTCGTTTCGCACCCCACCGATGCGCTCGCCACGCCCGAGTTCATCATCGAGATGGGCAAGCAGGGCGGGCTGGGCGTCATCAACGCCGAAGGCCTGTGGGGCCGCCACGAGGACCTCGAGGGTGCGTTGGCGCGCATTTATTCCCAGCCGGGCGATAACTCCACCATTCAGGAGCTGCACGCCGCCCCGCTTGACGATGCCCTCCTCGCCTCCCGCATCGCCCAAGTGCGCGAGTCCGGTGTAACCGTCGCCGTGCGCGTTTCGCCTCAAAACGCCCGCGAGATGGCGCCGAAGGCCATTGCCGCCGGGGCCGAGCTACTGTTCATCCAGGGCACGCTGGTGTCTGCGGAGCACGTCGCCACCGGTGGCGAGCCGCTGAACCTGAAGGAATTTATCGGCTCGCTTGAAGTACCCGTCATCGCCGGTGGCGTGGCCGACTACACCACGGCGCTGCACTTGATGCGCACCGGGGCGGCTGGCGTCATCGTTGGCGCGGGTGTGACGACCAACGCGGAAACCGTCGGCATCGATACCGCCATGGCCACCGCCATTGCCGATGCCGCCGCCGCCCGCCGCGACTACCTCGACGAGACCGAGGGTCGCTACGTGCACATCATTGCGGATGCGGAATTCGATAACTCCGGGACCATCGCCAAGGCCTTCGCCTGCGGTGCCGATAGCGTCGCGCTCGGCCCCCTTCTTGCCCAGGCCCGCGAGGCAGGCGGTAGGGGATGGTACTGGCCGGCTACCGCAGGCCACCCGCGGTTCCCGCGCGGATACGCGCAGTTCGCCGGCGTCGATACCGACCTTGATGTGGATTTCCTCACCGCAGGTAATGCCGCGCCCGTGGCTGCGCCGAGCCTGGAAACCGTGCTGCACGGCCCATCTAGCGAACCATTCGGCCGCACCAACCTTGTGGGTGCGCTGCGGCGTGCCCTCGCAAAGTGTGGCTACACCGACCTGAAGTCCTTCCAGAAGGTCGAGCTCGCGGTTCGCTACTAAGTAGCGCGCGGCGCGCCTCGCACCGTGCGGGCCCGCGCCGCCGCGCCCCGAATCGCTGCGCCCCACGGTCTGAAAGTCACCGCGGTGCCCTGCATGGGCAAGCGCTTCCTAGGCCGCGGGGCCTATGGGTTAGACTATGGGGCGTGACTAAGCCAAATACTACCCCGCGCCCAGTCCTCGTCGTGGACTTTGGCGCTCAGTACGCGCAGCTCATTGCCCGCCGCGTGCGCGAGGCCAAAATCTACTCCGAGGTTGTTTCCAACTCCGCCTCTATCGAGGAAATCAAAGCTAAAGACCCCGCCGCGCTTATTTTGTCCGGCGGCCCGTCGTCCGTCTATGCCGATGGCGCCCCAGCGCTCAAGCCTGAGCTGCTGGAGCTTGGCGTCCCGGTCTTCGGCATTTGCTATGGCTTCCAGGCCATGAACCACATCCTCGGCGGTACCGTATCGTCTACCGGTGAGCGTGAATACGGCCGCACCGATATCGACGTCAAGGGCGGCATCCTGCACAAGGGCCTCGAGCCCACGCACAAGGTATGGATGTCCCACGGCGACGCCGTCTCCGCCGCCCCCGAGGGCTTCGACGTAACCGCAACCTCCGCCGGCGCCCCAGTCGCCGCGATGGAGTGCCCGGCCAAGCAGATGGCCGGCGTGCAGTACCACCCAGAGGTGCTGCACTCGCCCCACGGCCAAGAAGTGCTCACCCGCTTCCTCACGGAGATCGCCGGTCTGGAGCAGAACTGGACCGCCGATAATATCGCCGAGCAGCTCATCGCGGATATCCGCGCTCAAGTAGGCGAGGAGGGCCGCGCTATTTGCGGCCTGTCCGGCGGCGTGGACTCTGCCGTGGCCGCGGCCTTGGTGCAGCGCGCCATCGGCGATCGCCTGACCTGTGTCTTCGTCGACCACGGCCTGCTGCGCGCGGGCGAGCGCGAGCAGGTTGAAACGGATTTCGTGGCCTCGACCGGCGCCAAGCTGGTCACCGCCGACGAGCGTTCGGCCTTCCTCAAAAAGCTGGCGGGTGTTAGCGACCCCGAGGAAAAGCGCAAGGCCATCGGTGCGGAGTTCATCCGCTCCTTCGAGCGCGCCGTGGCCGGCGTGCTTGACGATGCCCCCGCCGGCTCCACCGTCGACTACCTCGTCCAAGGCACCTTGTACCCGGACGTCGTCGAATCCGGCGGCGGCGACGGCACCGCCAATATTAAGTCGCACCACAACGTCGGCGGCCTCCCGGATGACGTCGAGTTCGAGCTCGTCGAGCCGCTGCGCCTGCTCTTTAAGGACGAAGTGCGCGCGGTGGGCCGCGAGTTGGGCCTGCCGGAAGAGATCGTCGGCCGTCAGCCCTTCCCGGGCCCGGGCCTGGGTATCCGCATCATCGGCGAGGTTACCGAGGATCGCCTCGAGACCCTGCGCCAGGCGGATCTGATTGCCCGCACCGAGCTGACCAATGCCGGCTTGGACGAGCAGATTTGGCAGTGCCCGGTCGTGCTGCTTGCCGATGTCCGCTCCGTCGGCGTCCAAGGCGATGGCCGCACCTACGGCCACCCCATCGTGTTGCGCCCGGTATCTTCCGAGGACGCCATGACCGCGGACTGGACCCGTTTGCCGTATGACGTGCTGGAGAAGATCTCCACCCGCATCACCAACGAGGTCAAGGACGTCAACCGCGTGGTCTTGGATTGCACCTCCAAGCCACCGGGAACCATCGAGTGGGAGTAAAACCCACAAAACGGCATGCGTAGAAGGCGCTCAGTACTTGAGCGCCTTTTCGCATACCTGCGGCTAGTTGCGGGGCGTTACGGGTGGCCGCCAGACGATGCGACCGCCCACTCTTTCTAGCCGCCCGCGCCGGGGCGGGGCATTGGGATCGTCGTCGTTGATGCCGTTGTGGTAGGCACAGCACACGACGAGGTTTTTCATATTGGTCTCCCCGCCGCGGCTCCAGGCCGTCAGGTGGTGGACCTGGGATAGATCCGCCGGTTGGTTGCACCCGGGCCAGGCACAGCGCGGATTTTCCGCGGCCGCCATCATCCTTTGTTTATCGGTGGCCACGCGCGCCGTGCGGTAGAGGTTGACCGGTCCTTCCACCGGGTGCACGAGGGTGACATAGCCCGTTTCGCCGTCCCCGCTGCCGCTGCTGTTGCCATCGCCGTTGCCGCTGGGGCTGGGGCCGGGGGCGGAATAGCCGGCATCGTTAAGCACGCGGCGCAGGTACTCGGTACCGGACATGGTCGCACCGTTGGTGAGATCGAGTTGCACGTCGTCGCCGTGGCCGTCGCGGATGCGAATGAATTTCTCCAGCGGCACGATGGCGTTGGTGACCACCGTGGAGCGCGCGGCGCTGCCGGCACCGAAGAAGATATCTTCCACCGCCTGCAGCGGCTTTTTATCGGTGGCAGTAATCGCGCCCTGCAGATCCGCGATGAAGCGAGAAGTGCCCGTAATAGCGAGCGTCCAGTAGTCATTGGGCCGCCGGTACGTGCGCACGCCGGGGCTGACCGTGGACTTTTTCATCTCGCGCACCCGGCGCCGGGCGTGTTTGATGATAACGCTCATCTCCGCAGACATCGCACAGCATTCCGCGCGCAGCTCCCACGCCTGTTTCTTGCTGGGCGCGCGGTTAACTACGCGGGACCTGACCCCCAGATGGTGGACACCTTGAAACCAGCATCTCGCTGGGGAAGTGAGGTACCTTTCCACCATGCC
>NZ_JBEHFV010000019.1:0-49763 GCF_040225855.1 Corynebacterium sp. KPL2850 | reverse complement strand
ATGGCCGTAGCCTTTCCCGCCCGCTTCGACAAATACCTATAAACCTAGCCCCACACACAAACAACTTGACACGCTCCACACAGGTTCTGGGATGCTCCCGGCACGGCGGGCAGGCTTAAGTCCATTGACGAGCCGTGTGCCATGAAACCCCCAACTTTGGAGCTACTGCCTGGCACGCAGCCTGCATCGACATGTTTTCTGCCAGGATGCGATCCTCCACCAAGCGAACGACGCGGTCCTTGGCATCCTGGTCAAATTTTCTTGGCATGTTCCAGATTTTCCCATCTACTCAAACGGAACAAAACCTGGGACACTTCACAGCACGCGTTTACAGGCACTGCAGTCGCAGAAACGCTCCAACACCTCATCGACACCTACGGGCCACCCGCATCCACACTCACCGACAACGGACTGGTCTTTACGGCACGACTCACAGGTCGAAAAGGAGGCCGCAACGCATTCGAGAAAACCCTCAACCACCACCGCATCCAACAGAAAAATGGTCGTCCAGGCCATCCCCAAACTCAAGGAAAAATCGAGCGCTTCCACCAAACACTCAAAAATGGATCAACGCCCGACCACTCGCTAAAGCCGTCGCTGAACTGCAGACACTCCTCAATGAATTCCGCGACTACTACAACACCACACGCCCCCACAAAGCCCTAGGCCGACGCACCCCACACCAGGCCTATACCACCGGCGCCAAAGCCAACCCAGCCCACAACCCGACACAAGAATGGCGCACAAGAAACGACGTCGTCTGGGACAACGGCAAAACCACCGTGCGCTACGCCGGCAAACTCTTCCACCTAGGCATCGGCCGCAAATGGAAGAGAAAGAAAATCCTCATGGTCATCGCCGACAACCACGTCATCACATCACTAGCCGAAACCGGCGAAGTCATCACCGAACACTACATCGACACCAGCCGCAACTACCAAAAGCCCTACTGGAAACAAGGAGACCCACCCCTAGGCCCAGAATAAGAAGAAACCGGCATCCCAGAACAAAAAGAAACTGAGATGCCGGTTTGTCAACGATGTCGCGACTCACCTGTCAAGCATGTCGCGACTCATGACAATGGAGCCGACGACGGGAATCGAACCCGCGCCAGCAGCTTGGGAAGCTGCAGTTCTACCATTAAACTACGTCGGCACTGCGCTAAATGCGCTTTCCCTACTATACACCTTAGGTAGGGGATTGAGTAGAATCGGGTCCGTGCTTCTTTCAGATCGTGATATTCGTTCCGCCGTTGATTCCGGAGAGCTGGGCATCGAGCCCTTTAATAGTGAGCTTATCCAGCCTTCTTCCGTTGACGTGCGCTTGGATAAGTATTTCCGGGTATTCAATAACTCCCGCTATACGCACATTGACCCCAAAGCGGAGATGCCGGAGCTTACCACCTTGGTGGAAGTAGAAGAGGATCACTCCTTCATTCTCCACCCCGGCGAGTTTGTGCTTGGCGCCACGCTGGAGAAATTCACCCTTCCGGCTGACTTGGCCGGGCGTTTGGAGGGCAAGTCCTCGTTAGGACGGCTAGGTCTCTTGACCCACTCCACCGCGGGCTTTATCGATCCCGGCTTTTCCGGGCACATTACCCTGGAGCTCTCCAATACCGCAAACCTGCCCATTGCGCTGTGGCCGGGAATGAAGGTGGGTCAGCTGGCCATCTTTAAGATGACCTCGCCGGCGGAAAGCCCCTATGGCACGGGTGCGTTGGGATCGAAGTACCAAGGCCAGCGCGGCCCAACGCCATCAAAGTCTTACCTGAACTTCCGCAGGGATTAATCTGGTATTTACATAAAATCTCTAGGATGAGGTTTTATGCGGATGACTGTTATTGGCGCCGGTTACCTGGGTGCCACCCACGCCGCCTGCATGGCGGAATTGGGGCATGAAGTTTTAGGCGTCGATGTAGACGAGGATAAGATCTCCGTCTTGCAATCGGGCAAGGTTCCCTTTTTTGAGCCGGGGCTGCCGGAGGTACTCGAGCGCAATATTGATGCTGGGCGCTTAGGGTTTAGCACGGATTATGACGAGGCCGCGCAATTCGCCAACGTGCACTTTCTCGGCGTGGGAACCCCGCAGCGCCGGGGTTCTTATGCAGCGGATATGACCTACGTTAAGGCCGTTATCACGGACTTGGTGCCCAAGCTGCGCGGGGAGCACGTCATCTTTGGTAAATCTACCGTTCCGGTAGGCACGGCGGCCGAACTACAAGAACTTGCGGATGGTTTGGCGCCCGAGGGAACCCGCGTGGAAATCGCGTGGAACCCGGAATTTTTGCGCGAGGGTTATGCGGTGCATGACACCATCACCCCGGACCGCATCGTGATTGGTACCCGCGAATCAGAATCTCATGCCGAGGAGC
The DNA here is from genome assembly GCF_040225855.1 of Corynebacterium sp. KPL2850. Taxonomy (NCBI): domain Bacteria; kingdom Bacillati; phylum Actinomycetota; class Actinomycetes; order Mycobacteriales; family Corynebacteriaceae; genus Corynebacterium; species Corynebacterium sp. KPL2850. The sequence continues at coordinate 47,392 of NZ_JBEHFV010000019.1, read as the reverse complement.
TTGCCCGTGAGATCTACGCGCAGCCGTTAGCGCAGGACACGCCCTTCATTGTGACCGATCTGCAGACCGCAGAGCTGGTAAAAGTCTCCGCCAATGCTTTTTTGGCCACCAAGATTTCCTTCATCAATGCGGTCTCTGAGATTTGTGAGATCGCGGGGGCGGACGTGGTGGCGTTGGCGGATGCCATTGGCATAGACAAGCGCATTGGTCGCAAGTTTCTCGGCGCGGGCTTGGGCTTTGGCGGTGGATGCCTGCCCAAGGATATCCGCGCTTTTATGGCGCGTGCCGGTGAGCTCGGCGCTGATCAGGCGCTGACCTTCCTGCGCGAGGTGGATGCGATTAATATGCGCCGGCGCGACCGCATGGTGGATCTGTCTAAAGAAGCCTTCAATGGCTCGCTGTTGGGCCACCGCGTCACCGTGCTGGGCTGTGCCTTTAAGCCGAACTCGGATGATGTGCGGGATTCGCCGGCGCTCTCGGTGGCTGGGTCCTTGTCCTTGGCGGGTGCGGCGGTGACCGTTTATGACCCAGAGGGCATGGACAACGCCAAGAAGGTTTTTCCCACCTTGGACTATGCCGCCGACACGGAAACCGCCTTGCGGGAGGCGGAACTTGTCATCCTGGCTACCGAGTGGGAGCAATTTAAGGAACTGGATCCGAACGAGGCCGGCGAGCTCGTGGATAATAAGCACATTATCGATGGCCGCAATGTGCTGGACGTTGCGGCCTGGTCCAACGCCGGCTGGAAGATACAGGCGCTGGGGCGCACGCTTTAACGGCGGCGCGACGGGACCGTAAACGCGGCAATCAGCGTGGTAATGGGCACCGCGAGGGTCAGCGCCATGGCGCCGACGCCGGAGCGCAGGAGTTCGGTGGCGACGAGATCGCTGCTAAGTATTTGCCCCGCGGGGCGTTCGGCGGCGGTAATGAGCAGGAGCAGGGGCAATGCGGCGCCGGTATAGGTCAAAATGAGGGTATAGACCATCGAGGCAATGTGGTCGCGGCCGACCCTCATGGCGGATAAGAAAAGCTCTAGCGGTGTGGCCGCGGGGTCGGATTCATGCAGCTCGGTGATGGTGGAGGCTTGGGCGATGGCGACATCGGCAAGGCTGCCCAACGCACCCACGACGAAACCGCACAGCAGCACGCCCAGGATGGAAACATTGGGCAAATATAGCAGCAGCTTGAGGTTATCTTCGGAGCTAAAGCCTTGCAGCTGCGAACTATCGATGGCCGCCCAAGCCAAAAACGCGGCGATGGCGAGCGCCGTCAGTGAACCGCCGACCGCAGAGGCGGATTTCCAATTCACGCCGTGAACAAGCGGCACGGCAAGGAGAATGATGGCGGTACAGGCGGCGAGGGCCACCCACAAGGGATTGGTGCCCGCAATGAGTGCTGGGATGAGGAAGCTAAAGACGATGCCAAGGCTCAACCCCAAGCCGATGATCGCGCGCACCCCATGCCACGCCGCGAAAGCAATGATGACGATCGCGATGACCACTCCCCAGAGCAGGAGGCTATTGCTGCGCTGATAATCGGCAAAGGCATACGAGACGGATCCGGTGGGATCGGTGGTCTTGGACAGCACGATATTATCGCCCGGCTGCAATTCTGGGTCGCCCGCGTTGCCGTAGGTGACCAATTGGGTCATCTTTCCCTCGTCCTCGCCGGAGGTGATCTTTACCAGCGCCCGGTCACAGTCCACTTCTTCCTTTTCCGGAATAAGCGGCGGGGTATCGAAGGCCAAGCCGGTCTGCTCCGATTGGCACGCCGAATGATCGGTCTTCTCCACGGTGCCTTCCACCTGCGGGTGGTTCAACGCGTAGGTGGACTCGAACTCCTCCGAGGTGTGCTCAGAGGCAGCACTAGTGGGCCAGAGCAGGACGAGGCCGACCAGCATGGCGATAAGGACCGCACCGATGGCGGTTACTAGCCCAATGCGCCACGGGTGACCGGATACCGAGTGCGCCAACTGACGTGGCTTTAGGCGTTGTAACCTCGACCGGCCCTGCGCGTGCCCGCTGGACTCCGATCGACCCTGCGCTTGCCGATGCCGCGAAGCGGCGCCCCTAGTGGAATTAGAAACCGAGGAATGTCGTCCCATACGGTGTATTGTCAACGATTATTACTGCAATTACCAATCGGCTGCTGGGCTCTATTGGCGGTAGCTGACTAAGAAATTGCCCAAGCGTTCGATGGCGTTTTCTAACTGGGAGGCCCAAGGCAGCGTGACCACGCGGAAGTGATCCGGGTGCGGCCAGTTGAAGCCGGTGCCTTGGACCATGAGGATCTTTTCCGCCTTGAGGATGTCCAACATGAGTTTGGAATCATCGTGAATGTCATAGACATTGGGATCCAAGCGCGGGAAGAGATACAACGCGCCTTTCGGCTTTACTGCGGAGACACCCGGAATTTCGTTGAGTTTGTCATAGGCGATATTGCGCTGGCGCAGCAATCGTCCCCCAGCCCCGGTGAGCTCGAAGATGGATTGGCGGCCGCCCAGCGCCACTTGGATGGCATGTTGCGCGGGAACATTCGGGCACAGGCGGGTACCTGCCAGCAATTCGAGCCCCTCAATGAGCCCGTACGCATGATGCTTCGGACCCGTAATGACCATCCAGCCCGCGCGGTAGCCGCATACTCGGTAGGCCTTGGACAGGCCATTAAAGGTAAAGGTCAAGAGATCTGGGGCCAGCGAGGCGATGGAGATATGCTTCGCATCGTCATAGAGGATGCGGTCATAAATCTCATCGGCCAAGATGAGCAGGTTGTGCTCGCGCGCGATATCCACGATTTGTTGCAGGACCTCGCGCGAGTACACCGCACCGGTTGGGTTATTCGGGTTGATGACCACGATGGCCTTGGTCTTTTCGGTGACCTTGGACTTAATATCCTCGATAGACGGATTCCATTCATCTTCCTCGTCGCAGAGGTAGTGCACTGGGGTGCCACCGGCCAGCGAGGTTGCTGCCGTCCACAGCGGGTAATCCGGCGCCGGGATGAGAATCTCATCGCCATTATTGAGCAACGCCTGGGTGGTCATGGTGATGAGCTCGGATACGCCATTGCCCAAGAAGACATCGTTAATATCAAAAGGTGGGAAGTCCTCGAGCTCATAGCGCGTGACGATGGACCGGCGGGCCGAGCTAATGCCTTTGGACGTGGAATAGCCCTGGGAGGTGGGTAAGGCGCTGATCATATCGCGCATGATGACATCGGGTGCATCGAAACCAAATACGGCAGGGTTGCCGGTATTGAGCTTTAAGATGGTGTGACCATCTAGCTCCATTCTCTCCGCTTCCGCTGAGACCTCACCGCGAATATCGTAGGCGATGCCTTTTAGTTTTTCGGACTGGTCAAAGATGCGGGGTGTGGGAGAAGTCATGGCCATATTGTGCCATCTTTCACAGCGCTAAGAAGGATTGCAGCGCAACTCAGTGCTATTTTTTATTCCACTTGCTGATTTGCTTCTTCGCCATTTCCATAGCTTGACCAGTAATTTCACCGGCCTGCTGGCGGCGCTCGGCCCACATTTTCTTCTCTAATTCTTTTTGGTGCGCCCGCTCGTGAGCCGTCAGTGCACGGATTTCGCGCTGTTGTTGGCGCTCAATTTGCCGCACCGACGGGGCATGCCACGATTGCGGGCCTATCTTGGCCACGTACAACAGGATCCACACGATGGGAATGAGCGCTGCGGCCGCGGCGCCGCCCGCCAGCAGCCACGGGCTATTCATGGTGGCGCTCAGCGCGACAAGAGTAGGCGATGCCGCGAGCAACACCACCGAGCTGGTCAGTGCGGTAGCGAGGCGGGGCTTCTTTGCGGCATTCAAGGCGCGGTCCACATCGCCTTGGGAATAGATTTTTACCTCTTGCGATCCGGTCGCAGGAATATCGCTGAAGACAGGCGCCAGATCCTGTTGGGTTACGGCCTGCATGACGCTATCGGAGCGCTCCTCAAACTCGGTCATAGATAAGCGTCCTTCGCCCACTGCGCGGGCTAGATCTGTAAGGGCATCGTTGCGCTCTGAATCGGATAGACGCAGTGTCCGGTCATAGGGGGAGGGTCCGTAGCTATTAGTCACAGCCACCATGATAGACAAGCTAATTCAAAAAGAATATGCCCTGCCGCGGTGGCAGGGCAGAGCTTTCAGTGCGGTGTAGACAGTTTAGAGTTCCTCTGACTCTTCTTTGTCGTCCGCAGTGGACTTGGCTTTCTTCTTTGGGTCGGATTCATCCACCGTCTTGGAGTCCTTCCTTCCCACTAAGTTGGCCAGGAACGGGAAGATGGCAACAGTCAACGCTCCACCGGCGACGAAGATGGAGGCGGTTTCTTGCTTCATCAATTCGGAATTAACCGCCAGCGATGTCACGGCAACGATGATCGGCAGGCCGGTCGCCGTGTACAAACTGACTTGGAGGCGTTCGCGCACCGTTTCAATTTCGGAGCCGGTGTGGCCCACATTTTCGCGCAGGAATACCGGAAGACCGCGGGTAACAAGAATCAGCGCGGGGATGCCCAGTACCTTCCCCGGATTATTGGCGATGGTATCCCAGTTAATCGTCATGCCGGAGACCACGAAGAAGACCGGGATGAGCATGGAGTGGAAGACCACATCGAGGCGGTGCTCCAGCCGGCGATGGAACTCATCCGGAATGATGCGGTTCAAGATGATGCCAGCGGCGAAGGCTCCCAGCACGATGTCTAGCTCAAAGACCGCCGTGACGGCCATGAGGGTGGCAAGAATAAGGATAATAAGGCGCAGAATGGTCTGGTTGGTGGACCCTGCACCGGAGATAAACGCCGCTTTAACCCACGGAATCGTTGTTGCAATGGCAGCCGGCATGATGGCAACGGCCACGGCGATGCCGATGAACGCGAGCATAATCAGCAGCGTGGTCCACGTGGAGCGTGTACTGAGCAGCAGTGCCATCGCGGTAATGGGGGCGACTTCACCAATAGCGCCGTGAATCATGACCGATTTGCCCACTTTGGTCTCGAGCACGCGGTCCTGTTTCAACATGGGCTGAAGCGTGCCCAGTGCCGTGGATGTCAGTGCCAGCGCCACCACGATGGCACCAGGGACATTATCGACCAAGAAGTACGCGCCGACGCCGCAGGCCACGAGGCAGATAAGCCAGGTGGACAGTGCAGTTCCCGCCTCTTTGGTTTTGAGCGTAGAAATCTCGATTTCAAAACCGGCGAGCAAGAAGAGTGCACCAACACCCAGCTCTTTCAGCATGCTGATGCCGGCATCCTCATGGGCGACATCCAAAAGCGATGGGCCGATGACCATGCCAAAGATGATGAGAAGGGCAACGGCCGGCAACCGGTTGCCCAACATGAACGACACTATGGGCGCCAACAGCGCCGCGAGCATGATCCAGGCAAAGGAAACGAGGCTAGTGGTGTTTTCCGTCGCACCCGCTGCGAGAACAAAAGTATCCGCAGCCCATCCCACATCTAAATGCATGAATCACAGCGTACGCACTCATCCGTGCGCATGCCTACTCGGTATTCGTGTCCTTCGGCGGTGTGGGTGGCTTCGGCGGTTCCGGTGGCTTGGGGGCCTTGGGAGCCTCCGTGCTTGCCGATGGCGCCGGTGGTGCCGGCGGAGTGGACGGCGCGGACGATGCCGGCGGAGCTGGTGGCGCCGCTGCCTCGGGTTTCTTGTCAGTCTGCGGTGGCTTTGGCGCTGCTGGAGCCTGTGGCACCTTGGCAGCTTGCGGAGCCTTTGGCGGCTGTGGAGCTGCAGGTGGCTGTGGCGTAGCTGGTGCTTGCGATGCAGCGGGTGGCTGTGGGGCACTAGGCGGTTGGGGCGCCGCGGGTGCTTTCGCATCTGGAGCAGCCGGCGGAGTCGGGGCACCTGGAGCTGCCGGGGCACTTGGCGCTGCCGGAGCCTTCGGAGCCGCCGGGGCGCTAGGTGCCGAAGAAGAACCCGGAGCGGCAGGAGCAGCAGGGGCCTTGGGAGCCTTCGGCGGCATGGGAGCACCCGGTGAGGTTGGCGCGCTGGGCACGGAAGGGGCACTCGGTGCAGAAGGCGGAGTAGGCGCCGACGGGGCATTAGTGGATTTCGGGGCACGCGGTGCACCTGGTGCGTTGGGTGCCGAAGGAGCCTTGGGGGCCGCCGGGGTAGAAGGAGCCTTTGGCGCGGATGGGGCCGCAGCATTGGGGGCCGCCGGTGCCGAAGGCGCGGCGGGCGTAGCAGGTGGCGCGGTAGCCGTGGGGGTATTGGTGGAGGAGGGGGCATCGGCAGGCGCGGGCGCCTTGGGGGATTCAGCGGTGGTGGTAGCTGAAGCCGTACGGTGGCGCACTGGGGTGCCCAAGAAGGCCTTGGGGCGAGGCTCCGGAAGGGTGCCCTTGTCATCCAGGGAAATGGAGTTGCGCAGCATGGTAGCCACGTCGTTGACTTGGGTGGTGGGGGTAGACTCGGCGGCCAAAGATTTCACACCGCCGGTCATCATGACATTGCAGAACGGGCAGCCGGTGGCGATTTCCTCGGCGCCGGTCTCTAGCGCTTGCTCCGTGCGGAACTCATTGATTCGAGAGCCCAGCTTTTCTTCCATGAACATGCGCGCGCCACCGGCGCCGCAGCAAAAGGCTTCATCGCGGGACTTGTCCATCTCGCGCAACTCCACGCCCGTGGCCTCGAGAAGCTCGCGCGGGGGATCGAAGACCTTATTGTGCCGGCCCAAGAAGCACGGATCGTGGTAGGTGATGGGCTTGCGGTTTTCTGGGGTGCGCGGAACCGGCTGCAGGAGCTTTTCGCGCACCAGGCGGTTGAGTAGCTGCGTGTGGTGGAATACATCGAAATGCCCGTCAAAGTCCGGGTACTCATTGCGGATGGTATTAAAGCAGTGTGGGCAGGTCGTGATGATTTTCCGCTGGCCTTTGGGCACGCCCTCGAAAGCGTTGTTGAGTGTTTCAACGTTTTGCTGCGCCATCATCTGGAACAAGAACTCGTTGCCGGCGCGGCGAGCGGGATCGCCGGTGCAGGTCTCACCGGTAGAAAGCACACCGAACTTGACGCCGGCGGTGTGGAGAAGATCCACCACGGCGCGGGTGGTGCGGCGGCCATTGTCATCATAAGCACCGGCGCAGCCTACCCAGAGGAGGTATTCCATATCGGAGAAGTCCGCGTCATCCTCACCAATGATGGGTACCTCGATGCCATCGGCACGCGCCTCATCAATCCAGGCGCGGCGCTCGGAATTATTGCGGCCCCAAGGGTTGCCCTTGTTCTCTATGTTCTTGAATAGGCCGGTCAGCTCCGATGGGAAATCGGATTCTGCCAAGACCTTGAAGCGGCGCAGATCCGCAATATGGTCGATGTGCTCGATATCGGTGGGGCACTGATCCACGCAGGCACCGCAGTTGGTGCAGGACCATAGGACGTCATCGTCGATGACACCAGCCGTCGAGAGCACATCGAGGCCCTCGTGTGGGTTGTAGTTATCCAGCGCGCCCTGGCGCAAGTCCATCATGACCTTTTTGGGGCTCAGCGGCTTATCGGTATTCCAAGCCGGGCACAGCTCCTGGCAGCGGCCGCACTCGGTGCACGCGGTCGAATCCAGCAGCATTTTCCAGCTGCCAGGGGTGATGTCTTCTTCCAAGTCCGGGGTAGGCAGGGATTTGAGCGCCTTTTCTCCAGAGGTATTGCGCTGGAAAAAGATATTGAAAAACGCCATGAAGCGGTGCCACATGACACCCCACTGGAATTTGCGGGAAATGAAGAAGATGAAAAGGAGCCCGGACAGCAGCTTGATCAAGGCAAAGAAGCTGACCAGTGCCGGGGACTCAGGCAGTGCCTTAGCTAAGTGAATAGTCAAGAAATCCGCGACTGCGGAACCGCCACCAAAGGCCGCGATCTTGGAAGCTTTGACCAAGAGCATGCTGAGGCCCTCGATGAAAACGATGGCCTCCACCCAGCGGGCCGCTGCCGTTTGGGAGTTGAAAAAGCGGCTGCCGCGCTCGGTATCGCCCAGTTTTAGGCGCACGCCGATGAGGAAGCAAATGCCCAGCACCGTGCCGATGCCGAGCACTTCTTCCACGAAGTGATACACCGGCCAGGTGCTTAAGCCCGGCCACCCTTTATCCGGGGCGAAAGTTTGAATATAGGCCTCAAACCACACCAGGATGCCGAATAAGAAGCCCACCATGACCGCCCAGTGGGCGGCATTGACCAATGGTTTTCCCTTGAAGTGGGTGTGGCCGAAGACCTCTGCCAGCACGCGCCCGACGCGCTTTACGGGGCTATTGGTGCGCTCTAGTTGGGTTGGTCCGCCGGAGCGGATGAACTTAATGAGCGCGCCTATGCGGGCGAAAAAGTATAGCCACACCGGAATCGATGTGGCTATAGCAATCCAACCGGACACGGTTGTCATTCGTGCTCCTTCACTACTAATGCTCCACGTTGTTATCTACCTTAAGGCCTCAAGGTGCAATCGTGGGAGTCAGTATTCAGTAACTATGAGTGAAGGGGTAAAGGCCTTAGTAGTGGAAGCCGCCTTCAGCTTCCGCCTTCTCAAAGGCGCGGGTAGCAATAGGAACCATGCGTGCCTTACGCGGGAGGACGGAGAAGACGCCACGGACGGCGCGGGAGAAGATCTTGAGCTTGCGCTCATCCTTCTTGGTCCACTCCCAGCCAAGCTTGTTGCGCAGCTTGTCCGGAATCATGCCGATTGCAACCCACAACAGCAGGCGGGATGCGTAAGGTGCAATGGGCTTCCACAGCCAGTTGGGCACCTTCGGATCCGGGCTGTCGAGGGTAAGGCCGTTGATGATGCGAGAGCGCTCGATGGTTTCGCTGATATCGAGGGTATCGATCATGTTGTCCACGTACTCTTCAAACTCAGCGTACGTCTTTGGCGCATCGTCGGGCTCTGCAACCTCGTAGAAGGTGTACCAGGTACGGGTCTCCTGGAAGAGCTGCTCGCGCTCCTCTGGGGTCAAAGGATCCATGAAGTTGCCGGCCAACTGGTACGGCATAGCAGCGAAGGTAGCGTGTGCCCAGTAGTAAACATCCGGGTTCAGCGGGTGGTAGCGGCTTCCATCTGGGTGGGTGCCCTTGATGTCCTTGTGGAAGTCACGAATCATGACGCCAACTTCTGGGCCTTCATAGATCGTGCGGATGATCGGGAAGGCGGAGCGAACCAAGCGTGCAACCTCGTTATCAAAAACGTTGGAGTGCTGCACCAAGGACCGGCTGACGTCACGCTGGGCAATCTGCAAAAGACCAGCAGACAGTGCGACGAATGCGGAGCGCCAGTCACCAAAGCGCTGCCACAGGATGGAATCCGGGCCCAGCTCAGGCAGGTTATCGGTGTTATTATCTGCAGTCTGGGTGTGCTTGTCGTTTACAGTGCTTTCAGGATTGCTCAGAGTAGTCATTATGCCTCCTTAAGGGCAGTAGCGGACTTTTGTTGTTTCTGGCGTTCGGACGAGGCGGACTCAGGGGCGTAGTTGGATGCTCGCTTGAAATCATGGGCCGGTGCATCGAACCCTGCGAGCACTTCGCGGATTCCGCGTACGGTACCGGGCTGAACCAACCACTTATCGTGCTTGACGGTTAGTTCGCCTGGTCCACGAATCTCGAGCTGGCGGACGTAACGGCGGCAGTGATCGGCGCGGGCTTCGATGACAGCCAGTGGGCGACGCTTGAGGTAAGAGTCACGCGGGGTGGGGCCGTCAACAAAGAGGGCATTAGGCAGCCCGAATACCTCTACGCCGTGGTGGAGGTACATGTCATCGACGCTGGCCTTTGACCGTCCTGGAACGGAAATCCACGGGGACTCCTCGCCGGTGGCGCGAATCAACACATCGAAAGCTTGGGTTTCCTGACCAGAATCACCGAGGTAGGAGATTTCCCATTTGCCCTCTGCTCGGTCGAACTCGGCACCAGTAACGGCGGTGGAACCGCGGAACTCGGCGCCACTGGTAGCAACAGCCTCTTCAAGGTGGCGTACTACAGAAGCTGGCGAGCCATCAGTTTTAGTGAGACGGAGGTACGGGGTACGGAAGTGGTACTTCCGGGAAACCTCAGTGGCCTCAGCGGAATTGAAGTGACCACCGATGTGTGGTTCTTGTTCAAAAAGAACGGTGTCGAATCCAGAGAATGCGCATTCAGAAGCCGCGGCGCATCCGGCTACTCCGGCACCAACCACTGCGACGGTCGGTCGGCGGTATGGCTTGAACATACTGTTCCTTTCGAGTTTCACAGGGCGCTTACTGGCCGCTGTGTGTTTGTGCAATTTATGTATTCAGCAGAACACATTTCTGAGTATGTTGTGATCGTACACACATGCCTGCTAAATGTGAAGTGAGTTACTGAATTTAAGCGGTGACTGCTTATGCTGCGCAGTGCTTAGGGGAGGAAACGCAAGGCCTTTCCTAAGCGCAATGCAGAGCTCAGCAGGGTGCCGTAGTACTTATTGGGAAGCCAGCTTGGCCCACGCATCGGCATGATCCTTTGCGAGGAGATATTCTTCGCTTCCGTATATTTGGTCAGACCCTCGTGGCCATGGCGGCGGCCAACACCGGACTCCTTGACACCACCCAGCGGGGTAGAAATCGAGGCCCACGTAGAGGCGTAACCGTCATTGATGGTCACGCTGCCTGCTTCAATTTTCTCAGCGATGCCCTGTGCGGTCTCGGGCTGTCCGAATACAGAGGAGTTCAGGCCGTAGGGCAATTTATTTGCCTGCTCGATGGCCTCTTCGACATCGCGCACGCGTTGCACATAGACCACGGGGCCAAAGACCTCTTGCTCTGCAAGCTCGGTGCCTTCTCCCAAATCAGTGAGAACCGTGGGCTCAAAGTGGTAGGGGCCAATATCCGGGCGGGGCTTGCCGCCGGTAATAACGGTGGCGCCCTTATCCACCGCATCGTCGACAAAGTGCTGCACCACATCTAGTTGGTTTTGGCCGATGAGTGAACCCATCGTGTAGTCCCAGTTCAAACCGGAACCAAGCTTGATGGACTCGGTTGCCCGGCGGAATGCGATGATAAATTCATCGAATATGGCATCGGGAACGTAGATGCGCTCAATCGACACGCACAGCTGGCCCGAATTGGAAAAGCAGGCGGTAGCGATGGTGTCAATATGCTTGTCGATGTCCGCATCCGGCGCGATGATCATTGGGTTCTTGCCACCCAGTTCTGCGGAGTATCCAACGAGGCGCTCGCCTACGGTGGTACCCAAAATCTTGCCGGTCTTGGTAGAACCGGTAAACATCAGGTAATCGCAGCGTTCTGAGATGGCGGAGCCGACGACTCGACCGGAGCCGGTAACGATCTGCAGCAGATCCTTCGGCAGTCCTGCTTCCCTCAAGAGGTAGAGGGAAATCAGGTTAGAAAATGGAGTGGATCCATCGGGCTTGGCCACTACGCCATTGCCAGCAAGTAGCGCCGCAACGGCATCGGAAATGCCCAGTGCTAATGGGTAGTTCCATGGGCTGATTTGCCCCACAACGCCCTTAGGAACCCGCTGCAGGTGAGTTTTGGTGATGAGTGGAAATGCGCCCGGCTGCTTCTGAGTGGCCAATAACTTTGGCGCATTATTTGAGTAATAACGCGCGTTATTTAGCACATCGAGTACCTCATCAAAGGCGGCCGTGCGGTCCTTGCCGGTTTCCAATTGGATGAAATCCGCCAGCAGCTCGCGGTGTTTAGCCACGAGGTGGTGGAAGCGCTTCATTACCTTTACGCGCTGCTTAACGTCGGTATCGGCCCAGGCCTTTTGGGCCTGACGCGAACGGCGGAAGGCCTCATCTACGTCGTCTTCGGAACCTACTCCAACCCATCCCAATTCTTCTTCAAATAAGGGGGAGTGGACCGCTTGGCGTTCGCCTTTATCCAGCGAACCAGTGGAGTAGTTAGTGGTGAGATGTTGTAGCTCAGTTAGTAAATGCTGTGGCAAGGGCCGTTCTTGTAGACGGCGTGGTAAAGACATGTAATGCACGCTCCAGAAAGATCAATGAAAAGGTTCGTGAGCTAAAAGCTCACGAACAATTGGGAAGCCGGTGTGTTTTAGAACGGGCAGCCGGCTGCACGGCGTGCGGCTACTGCATCATCGGAATCCGGCTTGTCGGTAGATTCCGCGGTGGCAGCAGAGTCCTTAGCCTGGGCGGCGTTGTAGCCTTGGATCTTCTTCGGCTCCTTGTACTTGCCCTCAATCATGCCGTTCTTGATCATCAAGGAACGACCAGGCTCCATGTAGCGCTTGTCCTCAGGGAGGTGGTCCATGATGAAGCGAACGGACTTGGCGATGCGGTCGAAGCGCTTCTGGTCGCGCTTGGTCCACTTCAGCTCCAAGATGTCGCGGTATTTCTGCGGCAGGGTGGCCACAGTCAACCAGATGGCGCTGCGCATAATGGGCTTCCAGATAACCTTCCATACTGCCTCTGGAACGCCTTCCGGAGCCTTGACCGGCTCTACGCGTGCGGTGCGCAGTGCGAAGTCAACGGTCTGGTTGCGCTCGAGCACGGTATCTGCCATGTCATCCATGTACTTGATCAAGTCATCGTAGTTATCGATGACCGGACGCTCAGACATGCCGTACTTATCCCACCAAGTCACGCCCTCACGGACGATTTGGTCGCGCTCTTCCTTGGTGAACGGGGTACCGAAGAGATCTTGGGCGTAGATAACGCGGTAAACGAAGGTGGCGTGTGCCCAGTAGTAGGTCTCCGGGTTCAGGGAGTGGTAACGCTCGCCATTTTGCAGCGTGCCCTTAATGGTGACGTGGTAGTCGCGGATGCGCTCACCGATGTCCCCATCATCGTAGATGGACTCAATAATCTGCGGCGTAGAGCGCTGCAGGCGAGCGAAAGGCTCGTCGAAGAACTTCGAGTGGTCCAAAAGGGACTGACCAATCGCTGGGTGCATATTCTGCAAAATACCGGTGTAACCGCGCAGCAGCTGCAGGCGGTTATCCGAGCCCCACTTCCACAACAGGGAATCCGGACCCAAAGGAGCGCGGCGCAGTTCGCGCTTTTCTTCCTTCTTGTCCTGGGCGTTTACTTCTTCCGCGCCGGACTGAGGGGAATCAATGTGGGTATTTTCTTCGTTTGCCTGTGCATTTTCGGGTTTCAGTGAGTTGGACAATTCGACCCTCCTTAGTCGATAAAATCTGATGGTTGTGTAGCGTAACACACACCGGTGCGCACCTATTACATGGCGCACAAATTTGGGGGTGCAACGATGTGCGCTGCAGGTTTAGTGGGGGATCGGAAGTTGACAACGGCAGGGGGTGCGATAATCTTCATTAAACATATGACTTGGGCTACACCGTTGCGGGCGTATTTAATTGCACCCCTATTTGTGTGACGTGTCTCAGGTAGTGTTAACGTGTGTTCAAGCTCATTCAATCAGTGGATTGCGTAGGTCTATTTCTCATCGTCGGCTTGTATATCTCTGGCCGCGGTAAAGAGTGGGCTGAAAATTCACAGTAGACGGGGGATGCCGCTAAAACAGGCAGCTACCCCGCCTTTTCAATTCCACAGAAAGGTTCCTTCATGGGCAGGATTAGTATTCCAAAGTTTGCAACCGCACTGGTTGCCGGGCTTGCAGCTTTTGGTGTAACAGGTTTTGCGGTAGCCCAAGGTGGCTTGACCGCTAATATCGCACTTTCAGGAACCTTCTTTAAGGTGAACATGAGCCACCTAGAGGGCGAAGGATTGTCGATCTTCGTTGATAGGGACAAGATGGGAGAAGAAACCATCCCCGCCGCGCGCTTGAAGTTTGAGCACGCAGTGGCTTCCAACTTGTGCCTGTCCGCCAATCTTCCTGATGTCCCAGGGATTGGCGAGACCACCTTCGCCCTCCGCGCGAATGGTGATGACAGTGTGGAGGTAGAAAACCTCTTGGTTGGTGCTACCGACATTAAGGGTCAGCTCGATCTGACGAACGCCAACGTGGGTGTTGACGCCAGCCAGGTCAATGACAAGGCAGATCCAGGTTCGTGGGGATTGTACGCGCAGAAGGTGACCCTGAGCGCGGATGATATTCGTACGACCTCGGTGGGAGCAGAAAGGCTCGCTGCCTCTGGTGTGAATGTGACGGTGAAGAGGGGAAGCAACAACAATGGCTGCTAAGTCTTCTGATGATGAGACTTTGCGCATGCCTGCGGTGAACGAAACCGGTACCGATAACGGCGAAGCTGCACGCAGCGCCCAAGACTCCGCCCATGAGCCAGCCGAGAAAACCGCTGGCGGTGCGGAGGTAAAGGCCGACGACACAGCTAACGCTGGTGCTGCAGCCACGGCCGCGGCGGAAAGCGATGGAGACAATACATCGCAGTCGGTCGCGGATGCGGTCAAAAGCGCTGGTGAATCGCAGGACTCCGCAGCGAATAACAAAAATGACAAAGCCGTGACCCGAGTGGCCCCTAAAGAGAGTTGGTGGAAGCGGTTCAAACACTGGCGCAAGCGTCGTCCGTTCGCGGGTGGCTTGTTGCTCATTTTGTCCGGCATCGCCATCGCCGCGCCGGCCTATATTACTGTGCGCATTTCTGATCTGCTGGTCATGATCTCCACGGTCTCGGGCGTTTCGACGCTTCTAATTGGTGCGGCACTTATCATGTTCGGCCTTGGATCTTGGTTTAGGCAGGAGACCTCGTCTTACCTGGGTGTGTTAGCCATCTTGGTAGCGATCATCGCGCTTCCCACCACGAACCTGGGCGGCTTCGTAATAGGCAGCCTTTTGGGCATTATCGGTGGTGCTCTCTCATTTGCTTGGCAGCCACAGGATCGCCAGAAGTCTCCTAAGAAGCACAAGAAGAAGAAAAAGTCCCAGGCCAAAGAACTGGCGGTTTCAGCATGAAGCTATTCAGGCTGAGCTCACTACCGCGTCGTCGCTCCGCTCGTGTGGTAAAAGGTAGTGCGCTCGCGGTGCTCTGCGCTTTTACAGCGGTGTGTGCGGTGAACCAACCTGAGGAGACCCGTGCGCAGGAAGGCTTGGCCTTAGCGCAATCTGAACTCAGCACGGTGACTGCTGATAACGTCACCCTGACTGGAAACGTAAGCGCCTCGCTCATTACTGTGCCTACCGCACAGGGTGAACAACGAGCGCTGAAACTCGTAGGTGATAAGTTGGCCGCGCGAAACCTCGCGTTGACCCTGCCCGCCGCTATGGGACAGGGCAAGCTAACTACCGGTGATGTGGAGACCACCGTCACGGACGGTCCGGTCACCGTGCTGACCACTGGACTGCAGACAACGCCCGCGGTGGTGGATCACCCCACCATTCCGGTAAACGTCGATTTATCCAACGGCGATCTCAACGCGGTACTTGATCAATTGGGCGTTCCTGACCCGCACGTGGTGCCCGATGCTCCTATCCCGAACGTTCTGATGGAGCACATTTCGCTGCAAGATGTCACTATGGAGCTGGTCAACCTGCAGGGCGCTAATTTGCACGCCCCGCAGGTCCAGCTCAACGTGCAGTAACCACGCAGCGGCTCCCTGCCTTTAAGCCTTTTTGAACTGCGATTGGTGCAGACGCCAATAAGCGCCTTGGGCACGCAGCAGTTCTTCGTGCGAGCCTTGCTCGACGATGCCCCCGTTTTCTATCACCAAGATCAGATCCGCATCCCGGATGGTGGACAAGCGGTGGGCGATGACGAAGGAGGTGCGCTCAGCGCGCAGGGCATTCATAGCCTCCTGGACGAGCACCTCGGTGCGGGTATCCACGGACGAGGTGGCCTCATCCAAGATCAGCAATGCGGGTTGGGCCAAAAAGGCACGAGCGATGGTAATGAGCTGGCGCTCGCCCGCGGAGATGGCGCCGCCATCTTGGTCGATGACGGTGTCATAGCCTTCCGGCAGGGAGTGCACGAAGCGATCGACGTAGGTGGCCTTGGCCGCGGCGATGACCTCATCATCTGTGGCATCGAGCCGGCCGTAGCGGATATTGTCCATGATGGTGCCCTCAAAGAGGACGGCATCTTGTAGCACCATGCCCACTTGGGAGCGCAGGGCGGTGCGGGGCATGTGGGCGGTATCGTGGCCATCGATAAGAATGCGCCCAGAATCGATGTCATAAAAGCGCATGAGCAGATTGACCATGGTGGTCTTGCCCGCGCCGGTGGGGCCTACGATCGCCGCGGTTTGGCCTGGCTCCACGCGCAGATTGAGCCCGGTAATAAGTTCTTTCTCCGGCGAATAGGAAAAGTTAACGTCCTGAAACTCCACGCGGCCGCGGGCGCGGCCAGTTAGTTCATCGCTGGTGGTCTCCAATGATTGCTCTTCTGCATCGAGGAACTCGAAGACGCGCTCGGCAGAGGCCACGCCGGATTGCACCTGTTGCATCATGCCGCCCAATTGGCCCAGCGGTTGGTTAAATTCGCGGGAGTACTGGATAAAAGCGGTGGCCTGGCCCAGGGTCATCTGTCCGTGTGCCACGCGCAGGCCGCCGAGCACGGCGATAGCCACATAAGACAAGTAGGACACGAATTGCATGATGGGCATCATGATGCCGGAGAGGAATTGTGCCAGCGCGGAGGAGCGGAAGAGCTCGTCATTGCGCTCATCAAATTGGCGCGTCATATCCTCCGTGCGGCCAAAGACGATGCCCAGATCATGGCCGGAGAAGGACTCTTCTACCTGGCCATTGAGCTGGCCGGTAGCGCGCCACTGGGTTTTGAATTGGCGTTGCGAGCGTCCGCCAATGACCCCGATGATCAGCGCGGTTAGCGGCAGCGCCAAGAGCGCCACTAGGGCGAGCTGCCAAGAGATGCTAAACATCATCACGGTGATGCCCAGGATCATCAGGATGTTATAAAACAGCTGGGAGAGCGCTTGCTGGAGGGCCTGTTGCACATTGTCGATGTCATTGGTGGTGCGCGAGAGGATATCGCCGCGCTGGTGGGAATCGAAGTAATTTAACGGCAGTGCGTGCACCTTGGCCTCCACGCGCTGGCGCAGCTCGTAGACCGTGTCGATGGTCAGGCGGTTTAAGATGAGCCCCTGCCAGAGCTGGAAGCCGGCAGAGATGATATACATCGCGATCACCGCGATGATAAGCGTGCCCAAGCGGGT
Organism: Corynebacterium sp. KPL2850; assembly: GCF_040225855.1. Lineage (NCBI taxonomy): Bacteria > Bacillati > Actinomycetota > Actinomycetes > Mycobacteriales > Corynebacteriaceae > Corynebacterium > Corynebacterium sp. KPL2850. The sequence continues at coordinate 30,358 of NZ_JBEHFV010000019.1, read as the reverse complement.
AAAGTCGATGCCCTCGCCGGGAGTGAAATCCATGCCTGAGGCCATATCGGCCACCTGATCCTGGCCCTGGGCACGCATGCCGTCGATGGCTTGCTGCGCCGAGATGTCAGTCGGCAGCTCGCGAGAGATAACGCCGGAGAAAATGACGTCCATGGCATCGCCCAAGACCTTGGGTGCGAAGACCGCGAGGAAGACGCAGACGACATTCATCGCTGCCACTACCGCTAGCAGCCGTTTATAGGGCATGAGAAGTAGTAGCAAGCGCTTGGCAGAGGGCCAGAAATTCTTGGCTTGGCGGGGCGCGGAACCGGACCATTCATCGGCGGCGACCTTGGCCTCAAGCTCCTGGAGCTCGGCGTCCTCAGCGGAGGAGTTGTGGGTGGTGTCCTTGGCCATTAGTGCTCTCCTCCAGTTACTCCAGCGGTTTCTTGTGATTCAACGATTTCCTGGTACACGCCCGAAGATTTCAGCAACTCAGTGTGGGTACCGCGGGCGACAATCCGTCCTTTATCGATGACCAAAATCTGATCGGCATCCTGGATGGAGGCCACGCGCTGGGCGACGATGATGGTGGTGACGGCCTCGCCGCGCTGAGCAAAAGACTTGTGCATGGCGGCGCGCACATTGGCATCCGTAACCACATCCAGCGCGGAGAAAGAATCATCGAAGAGATAAATGCGCGGCTGGGCTACGAGCATGCGGGCGATGGATAGGCGTTGGCGCTGCCCGCCCGATACATTGGTACCGCCCTGTGCGATAGGCATGTCCAAGTCATCGACGAAGTCCGCCTGCGCCACGCGAAGCGCCTCCCATAATTCATCATCGGTGGCCTCGGGGCGGCCCAACCGCAGGTTGGAGGCCACCGTGCCGCTAAAGAGGTAGGCCTTTTGCGGCACCAGCGAGACGCGGCTGACGATGTCGGGGCGGGAGAGGGAGGTGGTCGGGGTGGCATCGATAAGCACCTCGCCCTCGCTCGGGACGTACAGGCGCGGGATGAGGGAAAGCAGCGTGGTCTTGCCCGAGCCGGTGGAACCAATGATCGCGGTGGTGGTGCCGGGAGTGGCGGTAAAGGAAATATCCTCTAGCACTGGGGCATCCGCGCCGGCATAGGAGAAGCTGACATTGCGAAATTCCACGGTGCCGGAATTGGTCGCCGGGGTGACGGTATCTTTCGGCGGGGTAATGGATGGCTCGTGGCTTAAGACCCCGGTGATGCGGCGGGCGCATACGAGGGAGCGCGGGAGCATCATCGCCATAAACGTGCCCATCATGACGGCGGCGAGGATTTGCAGCAGGTACTGGAGGAAGGCGGTGAGCCCGCCGACATCGACAAGCTCGGCATCCACGCGCTGGCCACCAAACCACAGCACTGCGCCCGTGGCCACGTTCAAGATGACGGTGATAATCGGGAACATGAGGACAAAAAGCTGGCCGATTTTCAGCGAAAGCTGGGTAATATCCTTATTGGCCTTGGTAAAGCGCTCAGTTTCATAAGCCTCGCGCACAAAGGCGCGCACGACGCGGATGCCGGTGATTTGCTCGCGCAAGGTGCCGTTGATGGTGTCCAATTTGTCCTGCATAGAACGAAAAAGCGGCATAAGCCGCGCGATGAGGACGGAGATGGTGCCGAGCAACACCGCGACAGAAACCCAGACCAACCAGGACAGTCCGGCGTCCTCGCGGATAGCCATGATGATGCCACCGATGGACATAATGGGTGCTGTGACCATGAAGTTCAGCATCATCATGTAGACCATCTGCACCTGCTGCACGTCATTGGTGCCTCGGGTAATAAGCGTGGGCGTGCCGAACTCGCTCATATCTTCTGCGGAGAAGGTGGTGACCTTGCGGAAGACCTCGCTGCGCAGATCCCGGCCCACACCCATAGCGGTGCGGCTTCCGCACCACACCGCGCCGATGGCGGTAATGACTTGGACAAAGGCCACGATGAGCATGATTCCGCCGGTGCGCCAGATATAGTCGATATCGCCTTTAGATACGCCGTCATCAATGATCTTGGCGTTCAACGACGGCAGATACAGGGTCGCCGCGGTGGACAGCGCCTGCAGGATAAGTACCGCTATGACGTAGAGCGTATAAGGCGCCGAGCGGGTGAAGAGGATTCGGACTAGATCCATAAACCTGCGCTTCTTTCGGGATCGATAGGGGTTAACCGCGCAAGTATATCTGGTTGGCGCACGCGGGTCGAACGATATTTATTTTTTGGTACCTGCCCGTTCGGTACCTGCCCGCAAGGCCGAATCTAGACCAAGACGTGTGCCAGCTGTGCCTGAGCGATGACGCTGGTCCAGTCCTCAAAATCCGTGATTGGCGTGCACAGTCCCTCCCACGTGGTGACGGGAATACCACGGGCCTTTAACTCCATGACGATGAGCTCGCGGTCACCGTGGGCGGCCAACTGGTGGACCTCGTTATGGGTGATATCGCCGTCTACTCCCACGCGCACGTTTCCCAGCAGGCGCAGCCGCGGAGTAGTACCCGGTGCGCACTCGTGCGGCACGGCCTCCTCGAGCACCCCGGCAAGCCCCGCAAACCGACGAAGTAGACCGAACGGTGCAGTTTTTTCTGAGATGAGGTCTACGCACATGCCGGCGCTCAGGAGCCTTTCCGTGGCGGATAAGGCGGCAGGACCTTCTCCAATGATGGCAACACGCTGCATAAAAGTTCCTCCCCAGGCGAATCCAGTCGGTCCGAGATAGACTACATTGTCTATAAATCTAGTCCGCTCGGTTCAGAAATAAAACATTTTATTCTTTCCTTCGGCCAAGCTCAGCGCCGTTTCCGGAAAAACGTGCTGCGTGAGCTACCGGGGTTGCCTAGTGTGTGAGCTCATGAACCCAACGACGAACTTGCTGGATGGCGGAAAGCCCTTCCGCGATCCCCACATCTCGCCCGAAGGCACGCGCGATACCGCGCCGCTTTCCACTGACGTGGCCGCGCGCAATGAACAGCTAGTGGAAAAGTGGGCGGATAAGCTCGCCTACGAATCCGCAGAAAACATCACCGAGTGGGCCGCCGAGCACGCCCCTGGCCGGCTTGCGGCCACCATGTCCATGGAAAATACCGTGCTGGCAGAGCTCTCCCACCGCGCCGGGCTCGCAGCGGATCTCCTCTTCATTGATACCGGCTGGCACTTTCCAGAAACCCTCCAAGTGGCCGAAGAGGTGGATAAGCGCTACCCGGATCTCCCCCTTGTCCGCGTGCTGCCGCTGCTGAGCCCCGAAGAACAAGACGAGGTCTACGGCCCGCGCCTGTACGCGCGCGATACTGCCGCGTATAACCGCATGCGCAAGGTGGAGCCGTTGAACATGGCCATGGACCCTTATGCCGGATGGGTCACGGGCCTGCGCCGGGCCGATTCCGAGCACCGCGCCCACGCCCCGGCGCTCAGCCTGGACCGCACTGGGCGGTTAAAGATTTCGCCGATTATCACTTGGAACTTGGACGATACCGATCAGTACATCGCAGATAATGACCTCATCATCCACCCGCTGACCCTGCAGGGATACCGGTCCATCGGCGATGCGCCGTTGACCTTTCCGGTCGGCGACGGTGAGGACGCCCGCTCCGGGCGAGTATTTGGAGATGGCAAGACAGAATGCGGGTTACACGAATAATGAGCACACTTTCCCCACACCTACAAGACCTAGAAAATGAATCCATCCACATCCTGCGCGAGGTGGCCGGGCAATTCGATAAGGTAGGCATCCTCTTTTCCGGCGGCAAGGACTCCGTCGTCGTCTTCGAACTGGCCCGCCGCGCCTTCGCCCCGGCCACGGTGCCATTTGAATTGCTCCACGTGGATACCGGCCATAACTTCCCCGAGGTCATCAAATTCCGCGATGACTTGGTCGCAGAATCCGGTGCCCGCCTCCACGTCGCCCACGTTCAAGACTGGATCGATAGCGGCGAGCTGCAGGAACGGCCCGATGGAACGCGCAACCCGCTGCAGTCGGTGCCGCTGGTAGAGACCATCGCCAAGCGCGAGTACGACGCCGTGCTGGGTGGGGCCCGCCGCGATGAGGAGCGCGCCCGCGCCAAGGAACGCATCTTTTCCATCCGCGATTCCTTCGGTGGCTGGGACCCGCGCCGCCAGCGCCCCGAGCTGTGGGACCTGTACAACGGCGGCAAGATGGCCGGCGAAAACGTGCGCGTCTTTCCCATTTCTAACTGGACCGAATCCGATATTTGGGAATACATCGGCGCGCGCGGGCTCGAGCTGCCGCCCATTTATTACTCGCACCAGCGCGAGGTCTTCAACCGCGGCGGCATGTGGCTTTCGCCAGGTGAATGGGGCGGGCCGAAAGGCGATGAGCAGCTAGAGACCCGCACCGTGCGCTACCGCACCGTCGGCGATATGTCCTGCACCGGTGCCGTCGACTCCACCGCATCCAGCCCCGATGAGGTGCTCGCGGAAATCTCCATTTCCACCCTGTCTGAGCGCGGCGCCACCCGCGCCGATGACAAACTTTCCGAATCCGCCATGGAAGACCGCAAGAAGGAAGGCTACTTCTGATGACGACTACCCTCGAGCCGAATGTCGGCGCCCTCAAACAGCGCGATACCCTGCGCTTATGCACCGCTGGCTCCGTTGATGACGGCAAATCCACCTTCGTCGGCCGCTTGCTCTATGACACCAAGTCCGTGCTCGCGGATCAGGTCGAGTCCATGGAGCGCTCTTCCTCCGATCGCGGTTTCGATGGCATGGACCTGTCCCTGCTTGTCGATGGCCTGCGTGCCGAGCGCGAGCAAGGCATCACCATCGACGTGGCCTACCGCTACTTCGCCACCGATAAGCGCACCTTCATCCTCGCCGATACCCCAGGCCACGTGCAGTACACCCGCAATACGGTCACCGGTATGTCCACCTCGCAGGTAGTGGTGCTGCTTATCGATGCCCGCCACGGCGTTGTCGAACAAACCCGCCGCCACCTCAACGTGGCCGCGCTTTTGGGCGTGCGCCACGTTGTCCTCGCGGTCAACAAGATCGACCTCGTGGACTATGACGAGCAGGTCTTCCGCGATATCGAGGCCGAATTCCATAAGATTGCGCAGCGCCTGGACATTACTGATACCACCGTCGTGCCCATTTCCGCGCTCAAGGGCGATAACGTGGTCGAGCGCTCTACCACCATGGACTGGTACACCGGCCCCACGGTCCTCGAGGTCCTTGAGACCATTCCCGTCGCTACTGGCCGCGCCGATGAGCTGGACTTTCGCTTTCCCATCCAGTACGTCATCCGCGAGCACGCCACCGATTACCGCGGCTACGCTGGCCGCGTGAAAGCCGGGTCCATCGCCGTGGGCGACGAGGTGCACCTCCCCGAAGGCCGCACCAGCACCGTCACCCAGATCGATACCGCCGATGGTCCTGCCTCCTTGGCCGCCGCCGGTGATTCTGTGACGCTGCTGCTTGCCGATGACGTCGATCTCACCCGCGGCGATCTCCTCGCCGGCGCTCAGCGTCCCCCGGCCACCCGGGAATTCGATGCCACGGTGGTAGGACTTACCGAAAAAGACCTGAAACCTGGCCAGATGGTAAAGCTGCGCTACGGATCCTCCTTGGTCAAGGCCCGCATCGCTGCCCTTGCCCGCACCTTGGATCTCGATGGCGTAACTGATGAGGATGATCCCGAGGCCGTTGTCATGAACGATATCGCCCACATCACCATTCAGACCCAGGCCGAACTGCCCGTGGAGGATTACGCCGCCCGCGGTGCCGTGGGTAACTTCCTGCTCATTGATCAATCCTCCGGCAATACCCTGGCCGCCGGCTTCGTAGGCCACCGACTGCGCTAGTCGTTTTTCGCGCCACTCTCACTTTAGCCGCTGTCGCTCATGTCGCTGCGCGTCATATTGAGGCCTGTGCACCGAGCAACAGCGGCGAAGTTGGGCCCAGCACAGCGGGCCCTTCGATGGCTAGGTGCACGTAGCAGGGGAGTGCAGCCACCAGCGCGAACCTAGCAAGATTTGCCACAAAACGGTTGAAAATTCAGCGAAACGTGCTTGTTTTACATTGACCTATCGTGTTGGTGGAACATCACCCGACATGATGACCTTCTGCTCGCTCTCATCCCAGCGGAATCCCGCATTGGTTGTACCCGAGCGGTTGGCATTGCTTTCACCTTTGCGAGGCCAGTGATAGGTCACCGCGATTTCGGAATCGTTTACGCGTTCAACCGTGGGAGCGAAGCCGTAGGGTTCTGCTGTTGCGGTCCCTAAGTACTCACCGTGGTTGAACAGCATGATGTGGTAGGGAGAAGAACTTGTTCCTCCCTCGATCATCAGGGTTTCCCACGATAGGGAAGCGCAAGGGTCGTAGCCTGAGGAATCGATTAGCTCCCAACCGATGGTGTACCACGGCGCAACTTGGGAAACGCTGTCTTGGAACGCTGTCTGGGCGCTTTGCGTACCGCAGGTTTGGTCGGATTTGCTTGCAGAAGAATTCTCGTCACCTAGTTGGGACGCTTGGCTTTCCTCTTCTTCATCCATCACTACGTTGGGCGGCACTGGCTTGGAAGTAGTTTCTTCTCTTGGGGAAGAATCTTTCCTCGAGGTTTCCTGCTCTGCGTCGTCATCTTTTTCTGGTGAGGTGGACCTCGAAGCAGTCTCATACTGGAGGTGTTGACCATCAGCGTTGGTGGAATTATCGTCACAGCCAGCCAGAGCAAGGGACACGTTTGCGAGGATCATTGCTGCTCCGATGGCCAGTACTCGGCCATGGAAAGGCCTATGCGAGTTAGGCATTCTCAATTGCCCGTCGTCCCATAGTCTTGCGAATCGACCACACGAACTCCCAAAGAATCAACATGAGCGGAGTGGTTACGAGCGTTTTGATCAGTGAGGCGCTGAAGCCTGCGGTCTTAGACTCCAGCTCCGAGGAATCAAAGACGAGGTCCAGGGCGGTGACGTCACTAGCTTCGCCGGCAAGGGACAAGCCTCGGATTCCGGCAATAAGCCACATGAGGAGCAGTATGCCCCATAACACGCACCACATGATGGATTGACAACGTTGGCGGTCTGGCTCGACAGAGAACGCTACATTACTAAAGTCGACGGTGAATTGTTTATTAGCGACGTTGAAGCTTGAATTGCTGCTGGATTGATGATTCGTTGCCTGCGGCTTCCAGTCTTGTTGTTGCGCCGAGTGTTGAGGAGCGTATCCAGGCACCGGGGAATTGGAAGCAGGATTCTCTTGCGGTGCAGTGTCGGACGGGAGAGCAGCGATGTAGCGGATGCGCGCGATATCTACTTCGGCCCCAGTGGCATCAGCCAACTCGTTATCGTATTGCTTGCGCCGGTTGTCCGCGGAAAAGATTTGTCGCGCAGTATTCAGTTCGTCGCGTGCTGCGGTGTCCGCAGGATCTACGTGGGCAAGCTTGTTGTCAATCTCTGCGATGAGATCGGTGGAATCGGCCGAAGCATCGAGGGAGAGAGAGTCGTAGAGGTTGTAGTGGGGCATAGAGAGTTCCTTTCTAGTGTTAGATCCAGGGTCGTACGGAGAAGAGAGTGAGAGATCAGGAAGAGAGTATTTACGTAAAGAGGGAACTAGCAGGGGTCGGAGAAGTCGGCGTTATTATTCAGTGAACGAGCATTGCCACCGTATTGCGCTTTTAGCTCGCACACTTTCTCCACGCTATGGCCTGCGTCGAAGTAGATAGCATAGACGTCGTTGCCGTTTACTTGACTACGAAGAGAGCTGCAAGCGCCGCCGTAAAGAATTTTCGATCCCGGGTACTTGTCCTGTACGCGGGAGGTCTCGCTAAACGGTTCGCCACTTGAGATGAGCACGGACTCAGCGATGAGGATGTATCGGCCGTCGCACTTTCCGTCCCAATCTCCGGCCCAGGCGAATTCATCTTCGGCCCCGGATCTGTTGGTGGTTTCCTTAGCGCTTTCGGCTTTGGCGTTAGCATTGTCGTCGCACAGCAAAACCTCATCAAGCAAGCGGCGTGGGGCACCAGCGTCTTCAAGTTTGGACTGGTCGTAGCATCCCATATCGGATTGCGGCACCGATCCATCTGTTTTGTAAATGTGCCACGCATTGTCGGTCCAATAGAACAAGGCGAGGTTCCCGGTGCCGTCTTCACCTGCAAAAAGCCAAGAGTCATCGCAGTACATCTTTACTGGGGAGCGCAAATCGCTAAGTTTGTCGTCTGCGTAATTATTGCACTTCTCGTATTTGGTCAGCTCTTGTGCTTTAGCATCATTTTCTTCTCTGGGGGATTCTTTTCCTCGTCCTTTTTTGGAATTATCCTCATGTTTGTCGGACTCGGCTCCCTTCTCAGAGTGGGAGTCATCTTTAGCCTCAGAGCTAGTCGCCAATGCAGGTTCATTTGGATCATCTGCATCATTTGTATCGTTCCTATCAACGAATGCCCAAGCTAGACCGCCAACCAGAGCGAGAACCGCTAGCACAGAGATGACTAGGAACACGATGCGTCTATTTTTACTGGAGGACTTAGGGTGTTCAAAGTTCTCGTCTGTAGATGATGCTGCAGTAGTCGAGGCTGTAGAGGAATTAGGTGAGGGCGTACCCCAAGCTTGTTCCTTGCGCGGCAAGGGGCGCATACCTTCAGTAGAAGGATCCGAGGAGGGGTGATCCGGCTGGCCCCAAGCATTGTTGTCGTTCAAAAGCTGGACTCCTCCATAAGCAATTTAAGAGCGGAATACGAGAGAGATTGGACAATCTAACGATTAATCCATGATGTACTAGTGACATACAATTTGCAGAAATTGTTTCAATTAAACTTTAATCTAGGCATTTAGCTCCATTCAAGTTACTTTCGCATAAAACGAACGACATAAGTACGACATCTGTGCGGTCAAGAGTTGAAGCTAGAGGGAGTAAGTCGCCCCCAAAACCGTTGAATAAAAGGGCCTAGCAACAGCTGAAGGCTGTGCTTTAGTGCGAGAGCTTGAGCAAACGAGGGACTTGCAGTCGGGAATAGTAAGCCGGCTCCTTCCTGGCCAGCTTAACCCCAAGTGTGACCTAAATTTGAATCCTCTATGAGGAACGAGAAAGAAGCACCTGTGGCACTGGAGCGAAATCGCAATGCGTCCGAATTTCACACAGCTCGCAAACGAGTGAGCGTGCCCCGAGACCTTATCAGGCGATTAGGCGGTGCGTTGGCCTATGGCGCAATCGAAGCTTTCGGACCAGATGCCCAATCAGAATTGAGCAAAGTCTTTGATTTGGGTGACGTTATTGACCTCATCTTGCTATGTCAGCTGCCGGAAATGGAGATCGCGCCGGGAGTGGAGCAGTAGGTGGAGAGAGACTACGCCAAGAAGCTGCTGGGGCGAATCAGTGCGGGGGCTACGCATTAGGAGACTTATGACCGCCAGCTGCGTGCGACTGTGGTGCGGGTATCGCGTGGGGCGTTCGCCTGTGGACCTTGCCGGGCGTCAGCGCCTTCCCAAGGATGTGGAAAGGGCATTCCCAGAGTCGTTTTCCATTGCGATATCACCAGTCCCTACACCATTGCCGGAGGAGGTGTGGCTGGGGATGTACGTGGCCAATGCGACGCGGCTCGGAGAGCTAAACACTCAGGTAGAAGGTGCCGGGTTGGATGAGAACTGACAGCAAGGGTTGCGGCTGGGGATGAGCCTGGCCGCAACCTACCGCCAAGTCTGGAGTTCCGTGCGCGGCCAGTGGCACGTGAGCCCGCAGACGCGCTATATCGTGCTCTCGTGCTTTGGCTATTGCCCCTTTGTCTGCCGCGTGGCCGAGGGCAGTTGGCGCCGCGATTCCTTCGATGAGAGCCACGGTCGTTTCAAGGTCACGGAAAGGTATTTGATAGATGTGGATCGCGAACGCTTCATTCACCTTGACAGCCCAGATCCGGGTGGTGCTTAGTTGCCCACGGCACGGGAGGCGGCGGAGGCGACGACGGAGGAAGACCTCGCCGTCGCAAGTACGCTTACTGGCCGAATCATCGCCGTGGGCGCCGGGCATAAAAATATTACGATTCGCCTGCACCAAAGGAACCACACGTTGAACTTTGATTAGGGCGAGCAGGTATTCTCGCAGACATGGAGAATCTCAACGGACGCACACTTTTCGTCGCCGCCGTGGACGCCGAAGCTGCGCACATTCCAGACGGCGAAGCGCTGCTCATTACCGGAATCGGCACGGTTCCAGCCGCGATTTCCCTGACGGAGGTATTGGCAGAGGCTCGCGCAAACGATGCTTTGCCTGAACGCGTGGTCAATATCGGAACGGCGGGTGCGCTTGTCGATGGCATGGATGGCGTCTTCGAGATCAATAAAGTGACCAAGCACGATTTTAAGCTAGAAGTGCTGACCGATATCAGCCGTTACCTCCTGCCAGAATTCATCGAGCTGGAGACCTCCGGCGAGCTTCCGGCGCGCGGGCTGGCCACCGGTGACATGTTTGTCTCTACTACCGCATTGCGCAATGAGCTGGTGAAAAAATCCCAGCTATGCGATATGGAGGGCTATTCTATTGCCGCTGCCTGCCAGCGCTTTGGTGTGCCCTGCACACTGCTGAAGCAGGTCTCCGATTCCGCTAATGAGGAATCGATGGGCACCTGGGCTGGCGTCTTGGACCGCAGCGCCCGCCAGCTGGCCGCTGCCGCAGCCGATTTAGGCTTCTTGCGCTAGCCGATGCCTCCGTTTCCTTCCTCGCCGTTTCGCACGGCGGAGGAAGAGCGGGGCTTTTTAGGTTAGCGGGCTCATGGCCGCGAAAAGCTGCTTTACCTTTTCGCGAGGAGACTCTTCGAGGGGGCTGTCGCTGTCGCCTTCTTCGCCGGTGCGCTTGTCCTCGGGGTCTGTATTGTCCGCGTCCTCAGCTTCTTCGTCTTTGGACGTGGACTTAGAACCTGTGACGATTTCGATGTCCTCGGGGGAAACCTCGCCGGCGCGCAGCGCGGCCATCTCTGCGTGGTAGCGCAGGACAACAGTAATGGTCGCGGCGACTGGCACGGCAAGGAAAGCACCAACGATGCCGGCCAGGGTGGAGCCCACGGTGATGGAGAGCAAAACGATGGCCGCGTGCAGGCCCATGGCCCTGGACTGCAGGATGGGCTGGAGGACATTGCTTTCTACCTGCTGGACAATGATGATTAGCGCCAGAGCGAGCAGCGCATTGGTCAGCCCGTTGGAGACCAAGGCGATAATGACGGCCAAGGCGCCGGCGGTGACAGCACCGATGATGGGGATAAAGCCCGCGAAGAATGTGATGACGGCGATGGCCAGTGCCAGTGGGACCTGGAGGACCCAGAGGCCGAGGCCGATAAAGACGGCATCGACAAGCGCGACTAGGGCTTGGGCCTGAATGAAGCCAGACAACGTCTTCCACACGCGGGAAGTAAGTTCCGTGATGTGCCAGGCAGCGGAGTTACCGGTGTATTTGCGCAGCCAGGGCAGGAATCTATCGCCGTCTTTAATGATGAAGAAGGTGATAAAGAGCATGATGACGGTGGCTACCGCAATGGAGCTGGCCATGGAGAAACCGGAAAGCACGCCGGTGGCGATGGTGGAAGCCTGGCCCTTGGCAAAGGACACGATGTCCTCGAGGACCGACTGCAGTTGGTCCACCTCAATATCCAGTGGGGAATCATTGACCATCTTGGTCAGCTGCATAATGCCGGCTTCGGCTTCATTGATAAGCACTTTGGACTGCGCGGTGACCATGGGCGCCATGGCGGCAAAGATGCCGCCGAAAATAACCACCAAACCCAAAAGCGTTGTGACCGCTGCCAGGGTGCGGGGAAAGCCCTTGGAGCGCAGGTAGGCGCTAACTGGATAAAGCACCGTCGAGACCAAGATGGCGAGGATAACCGGCAGCAGACCCACCCAAATAAAGCGCAGCAGGAAACCCGCCAGGCCCAATCCTGCGACGATGAGGATAAAGCACACCGAAATCTTGGCCATGCTGCGGAAGTCCTTGGCCAGCACGGCGGATTTATTATCGCGATCGGCGGGATCGGCGGTGGCTACCTCAGCGCCCAATTGGGATTCATCGGGGGAGACCAGCGGCGCGACAAAGGGGTTCTTTGCGTCAGCCTTGCGGTTGACGGAGTTTTGCTCGAGCGTCGACGGATACTGCGCGCCCTGCGCCGAGTTCTGGCCCGGGTGCTGCTCGGTGCCGCTGGAAGAGTGGTTATCTGGCGTAGTCATTCATCTACTATGCCACACGAAACCACCTAGAGATAGCGCGGGAAAAGCAGAGAAAAAGGTAGCGCCCCACCCAATTCCCAGCAGAAAAAGGGCGGGAGAAGGTGGGGCGCTTAGTCACTGTGCCGCGGCGACGGCAACTGGCGTATTAGTCGCGCAGGTTGCCCACGTTGCGGATGATGCCGAAGCGGTGCATGGTCACGGAGACTGCCTGCTCGAGGAGGTAAGGCATGAGCTCACGGCGGCCATCGGCAAGCACGGGCTGGTCCAGCACCACGGAGTTGGAGCGCACCGCTGCCTCGTAAACGGAATCCGGCACGGTGCCCAGGGCGCGCACGCGGGAGGACTCGTCATTGGCCACGGCGGCGGCGAAGGAGCCATCAGAAATGGACTTCACGTCGAAGCCGAGCTCCTGCAGCTGGCCGGCAACCTCTGGGGCGGCGGAGATTTCCGTCTCGGTGCCGGTAATCCCGGAAGCCAGTACCTGGCGGGCGACATCGCGCAGCTTGTAGCCCTCACCCACGCGGATACGCAGCTTGGTTAGCAGCGGGCGGTAGCGGAAGCGGTTGGCTTCCGCGACCAACGCAGTGCGGTCGTGGGTGCGGCCGAATTCCTCGAGCCATGCAATCCGGTCCAGCTCGGCGGCGCGCCAGAGCCATTCCAGATCGTCCTGGCTGAGCTCATCAGAAAGCTCATCGCGCAGGCGCTGCAGAATCTTCACGCTGGCTGGGGCGATATCCACGTCGCGCGGCTTGAGCTCGCCATCGGTCCAGGTACCCATCTGGGCCACGTAGTTCGGGCCGCCGGCCTTGGCGCCCGGTCCCATGACGGATTTCTTCCAGCCACCGAAGGACTGGCGCTGGACAATCGCGCCGGTAATGCCGCGGTTGACGTAGGCGTTGCCCACCTCAACGTTGTCGATCCAGTACTCGATTTCCTTGTCATCCAGGGAGTGGATGCCGCCGGTCAGGCCATAGCCGGTGCTGTTTTGCCAAGCGATGGCCTCTTCCAAGGTATCGGCGTACATGATGCCAAGGATGGGGCCGAAGCACTCGTTCTTGTGGTACCAAGAGCCCGGTTGGACATTATCGCGAATGCCCGGGGACCACAGGGTGCCTTCCTCGTTGAGCTTCTCTGGCTTCAGCAGCCACTTCTCGCCCGGCTCCAGCTGGGTCAGGCCGCGCAGCAGCTTCTCGCTCGGCTTTTCAGCCAGGCCGTTCATCGTGGTGGTGATGTCATAGCCCGGGCCAGGCTTCAGGGTCTTGACGGAATCCAGCAGCTGCTCGCGCAGGCGCTTGGACTTGCCCGCAGCGCCAACGAAAATCACCAGCGAGGCTGCCGAACACTTCTGGCCGGAGTGACCGAAGGCGGAGTTGTACAGGTCCTGGATAGCCAGGTCCGGGTCGGCGGCCGGGGTGATGACCAGCGCGTTCTTGCCGGAGGTCTCCGCCATCAGGTTCATCTTGGGCTTCCAGGAGCGGAAGAGCGCGCCGGTATCGGATGCGCCGGTCAAGATGATGTTGTCCACGTCATCGTGGGAGAGCAGGGCCTTGCCGGCATCGCCTTCATCAGTAAGCACCAGCTGCACCAGATCCGGGTCCAAGCCTTCTGCTTCGAGTGCGGTACGGAAGGCCTCAACCACCATCTTGCCGCAGTGGACTACCTGGGGAGCAGGCTTGACGATGACCGCCGAGCCCGCAGCCAAGGAGGCCGCAATGCCGCCGGTAGGAATGGCGATGGGGAAGTTCCACGGTGGGGTCACCACGGTGACGGTGTGCGGGTGGAACTCGGAGTGTGCCTCTTCCAAGAAGCGCGCGGACTGCCCGTAGTAGGTGCAGAAGTCAATGGCTTCCGAGACCTCCGGGTCAGTCTGGGTGACCGTCTTATTTGCCTCGTAGGCTGCCACGGAGATGAAGTCCCCGCGCTTGGCTGCCAGCTGGTCCGCGACGGCGTCCAGGGCTGCGGCGCGCTCTGCGGCGGGGCGCTTGCCCCATTCGGTGCCCAATTCCTTGGCGCGGGCGACGTAGCTTTCAACAGCGGAGGGGTCGGTGACCTCTTGGACGCCGTGCTCACCGGGGTCATTCGCAAGCGCACGCTTGGCCCAGGTGCGGTTCGGGGTAATTGCCGGGTCCGTATCGGGCTCGTTCCTGAAGCGCCCGGAATCCGGCGCCTGGCGCCCGGAATCCTCGAGGCGGTTTTGGGTGCGGCGCGATCCAGCGAAGGTATCCCAGCGCTTGGCAACGGCCTTGCGGAACGTCTCTTCCTGGCTTGCCAGCGGTTCTTCGCCCGGGGCAAAGAGGGCGTAGAGGAAGTTCTGCGGCGCGGAGTTCTCCTCCAAGCGGCGCACCAGGTAGGACACGGCGACGTCAAAGTCATCTGCGTGGACCACCGGGGTGTAGAGGATCTGGCGGCCCTCGTAGACCTTGCGCACCGCTGCCTGCTGCGCCGGGGACATGCCCTGCAGCATCTCAGAATCCAGCATGTGCAGCACACCGCGCTTTACACCCAGCTCATAAGCCATGGCGGCGGTGTACAGGTTGTGGCTGGCCACACCAATGCGGATGCAGTCCGCGAATTCCTCCTGGAGGATGTAATCCAGCAGGCGGTAGTAGTTAGCGTCAACGTCCAGCTTGTTGGTGTAGGTAGCCAGCGGCCAGTCGTGGACTTCGCTTTCTGTGGTCTCCATGGACAGGTTGGCGCCCTTTACAATGCGCACCTTGACCTTGGCGCCGCCCTCTGCCACGCGCTGCTTGGCAAATTCCGCGATGTCCTGGAGGGCGTCGAAGGTATCGGGCAGGTAGGCCTGCAACACGATGCCGGATTCCAGGTTCTTGAACTCCGGCTCGCTCAAAAGGCTCTTGAACAGGCGCAGCGTCAGGTGGAGGTCGTGGTATTCCTCCATGTCCATGTTGATAAAGACCTGTGGGTTGCGGCGTGCGGCTTCCTGGTAGAGCGGGCGCAGGCGGTCCTTCAGGCGCTCCACGGAACTGCCGATGTCCCAGTTATTCAGCTGCGCCACCATCGAGGACGCCTTGACGGATACGTAGGTCACGCGCGGGTTCTTGATGAGCTCCAGCGTGCGGCGCGCGCGGGACATTGCTTCCTCTTCACCGAGCACGGCCTCACCCAGGAGGTTGAGGTTCAATTGCTCGCCGGAGGCAGCGGCCTTTTCCAGGGTGTCATTGAGTGCGTCCGATTCCGCGTCCAGCACCAGGTGGCCAATCATCTTGCGCATGTACAGGCGCGCTACCGGCATGACCAGGTTAGGCAGGATCGGGCCGAAGAAACCGCCGGCGCCGACGAGCGCGCCATTGATGCTGCCCAGGAAGGACGGATCGTACTGGGAAGAAATGTCCTTCAGCGCCTTGGCCGCGACCTTGTCATCTTCGGGGCGCATGACGCGGTCAACGAAGTCCATGGTGAACTTCACGCCATTGTCATCGCGCAACAGCTCCGCGAGTTGCTCGGTGGCCTTGTCCTTTTCATCTGCGGTGGAATCGAGCCAGCCCTGTGCGCGCTTAATGGCGGCGGGCAGTACGGCCTCAACATCATCGGATAGTGGCGTGCGGGTGTATGCGGGAGAAGTCATGTGGAATTCAACCTCTTTTTCGAAACGTGTACTTCCAGGTTGGTGGCCAACCCACACCGCGGTGTGGCCTTTGTGCTGTGCCTTTTAGCGCCGGTGGCAGAAAGTGGCTGGTAAGTCTTTGGAAATTGGAAAGCATGCGGGCTAATAGGACGCCGCATACGCGGCAGGGAGTGGAACACGCGGAGTGCGCGCGCCGCTGCTCGGTGGTTTAAACCAAGCGAATCAACAAGCCATAGTGCTACCGGTATTGGGGACCGGGGGCCTGTCGCTATGGCGGCGAACGCGTGCCAAGTTGGTGTTCAACACTCACCTGCTTTCTACACTGTGGCGATGTGGAGCTAGGGGACAGAAAAGAAAGCTCAGAAGTGATTTTCTATTCCGGTTCTAGCGTGGGCATCACCGGCCGAATGAAGCCGATTGATGCGCGGGAAATGCTATGTAGTTGTGTGTGAAATCAATTATAGGGTTGCCGATATAGTGATGCTAGTCTCGTTAGCAAAATCGGCTGTGGGGGTAAAAAGATAAAAAATAAAATCCCAGCATGTGGGGTTTAGAGGGGGTGGGGCCACGATTAAGGGCAGGCGCCATTCGCTGTTATGCAGCTATTTGCCGTACCCCGCTTTTAGCGCTTTGACCGCTAGCTCGAGACGAGACTTGGCGTGAAATTCGGTTAACAGGCTAGAAACGTATTTTTTTACCGTTCCCGGAGCATAGTGGGTGCTTTTTGCGATCTCTTCGTTGGATTTTCCCTCGCACACCAAATCGAGAATCTGCGCTTGAGCGGGTGAAATATGGTGCTCAGAGGCGGAAATCGCAGACGGAGATTGAGTGTCGTTGTCGCTCCATCCTGGCATTTGCTGGAATAAGCGCGTTAAAGGTTGGGGAGCTACGACCGTGCCACCGCGGACGGCCTCGCGCACCGTGTCCAAAATATAGGCCGGTTTCGAGCTCTTCAGGATATAGGCTGCCGCCTTATTGGACAGGACTTCCCTTAGGGTCTCGTCATTATCCATTGCGGTCATAGCAATGAATACCGGTGGATTAGGTAGCTCATTAAGCTTGCGCAGTAGCGTTGTGCCGTCCATCTCCGGCATATGAATATCCGCGATGACGGCATCGACATCGTGGCGTTCTAGCTGCTGTAATGCGGCTTTCCCATTTTCTGCGACGGCGACGATCTCCATATCTTCGGCCGCCGCGAAATAGTGGCCGAGTGCCTCGATGACCAGTGGATCATCATCGACTAGGAGCAGCGAAGTTTTTATTTGAAGCACCATGGGGCTGGGCAGCCAAAGACGAGCTCTGCCGAAGACTCGTACTTATTGTTTTGTGGGAGATCGCCTGGGGTGAGATCTGCCCCAAAGAGAGAAGCGGACAACATGAGGGGCGTGAGAAAGCTAGCGAGGGCAGCCTGCATGGCACGACTCCTTTATATAAAAACCGGATTTATAAGAAACATACGTAAGTGTAGTAAAGGAATAGTGGCGCTGCCAGCGAAGGTGGCTGAACTAACGTTGTTTATGCGCAGACGGGGGCAGTGCGAGCGTGAGCTCCCAGTGATCATCGACGCGACCGGCCTCAAGCCGGGCATCGATAGTTGCCGCGAGTCGCGTCATCGAATTAATGCCTATACCGGAGGAAGTCTCCGGTGTGGTGCTCGTTGGCTTGGCAATAGGGTTACGGATAGTAAGGATCGTCCATCCCAAATGTGGTTGGGCCGATACGGTAATTTCTGCCCCGGGTGGTGAGTACTTGACGGCGTTGAGGCAAGCCTCCCTGGTGATGGCTTCGACCGAGTCAAGAACGGAGGGGGAAAACTGGGGGCAAAAATCTTCTCCGCTTACCTTAATAATTGGAGTGCGGTTGAGCTTAGATAGCTGTCCTTCTTCCCAGGCCAGTACCTGCGCAAAGTTTGTAGGATGTGGTTCTTGTTTAAAACTCAATTCATCGTTGATTCCGTCAATATTGGAACGCAAGACTTTAGTTAAAGCGCGTATTTCAGACATCGACGAGCGCATTGCATCGCTTAATTCATCGAGGCGGCGGCTGAGCTCCGGTGTACTGGCGTATTCCAAACTGAGCGCTTCTAGCTGCATGGTATTGACGGTAAGGCTGGAAATTACCGAGTTGTGCAGGGTTTCAGCTAGGTCAGATTGTCGGCGCTTAACATCGTTATTCCACTCCACCATGGCGGTTTTATAGCGCCGTGCGGAATGAGCGAGTGAGCTGCCGATGAAGGTGCTAATGACCAAGAAAATTCCCCAGACCAGTGCGGGTGTTGGATCGAGGACTAGCCGCAACGTACCAGGATCTACCAGGCCTACCAGCCAAAACACTGCGCAGAGAAGGATTGACTGCCACTTGGTGCTGCGAAAAGCGAATACGGCAAGGAATACCGGGGCTAAGAAAACGGAACTGGCGTAGGGGATTCCCACGGTAAGAATGGCGATAATCCAAATTGCCAGAAAACCCACTGCCATTGTCTTCGGGTACCGATAGGCAGCAGTCGTGATAGCCGTCAAAATTACCCCGACTATTGCCGCTGAAAGTTGGTGTTTAGTTGGGGTGAGAAATGCGGCGAAAAGCGTAAGTGCCAAGCAAATGATGGCGATCAGCGCTGCGGTGCGCTGTAGGGTCATCGCCGCGCGAAGGCGGTGGCGAAAGGGAAGTGGCGGGGTGAAAGTCAAGGTGGAATGCGCTTCTTTGGTGCTCAGACTGAATAGTTGCGAAAGGGCTTGTGGCGTCTCGCACCTAGCTTAAGGCCTGGAAGCGCGAAACCAGCAAATGAAAACAACTAAACCCCGCACCTTCCGGTGCGAGGTTTAAAACCTGCGTGGAAAAGTGCGGGGGTTTAGTCGGTCTTCATGAAGGAGTGTAAACGCGAAGGTTTACTTAAGCATTAGCTGCGGTTTCGGTAGCAGCGTCAGCGTTGTCCTTGGAGGACAGGCCCTCGATTACGGAGGACAGGTCCACGGAGTCGGAGTTGGACTCGGAGGACAGCTCAGCAGCGCCCTTGATGGCCTTGAAGATTGCCTCGAAATCGAGGGAGGAGCTGAGGTTTACGAGGGTGTCGAGCATTGGACGTTTCCTTTCGAATTGGCGGAGTGAAACTACAAATCAATCTCTCTGGGTAGCAACCAGTGGCTGCTGTGGTTTCCAGTATGTGCGAGTTAAATACGCCTGCCAAGCCTCTTTTGGATCCTTTGTGAGGTAACTTTTGGCCACCTTTTTATGGCCCTTTGGTGAGCTTTTGGGTATGGCAGAGTTTGTTTCTAAAAGGTGATTCGCTCTTTCCTGACGTGGAAGAGAGGAGCAAGATTTAGGGCTGAGAGCTGGGAAAATAGCATAATTTTTAAGGAGAGTTGAGCCGGCGGGAATAAGATTTTAGTCTTAGTGGTTATAAAGATTGAGTGACACGGGCTCAAGAATTTATGAACGAGTTCGCAACTTCTGTTAGAGTAGCGCACGGACGCAACGAGAAGTTGAGTCACTGACAATCAACTTTATTAACTGCACTCGATAAAAAGGAGAATGAATCATGGGACGCGCAGTAGGTATTGACCTTGGTACGACGAACTCCGTCGTTTCCGTACTGGAAGGTGGCGAGTCCACCGTTATTGCTAACTCCGAAGGCTCCCGCACCACGCCTTCCGTTGTAGCCTTTGCTAAGAACGGCGAAATCTTGGTTGGTCAGTCCGCCAAGAACCAGGCCGTGACCAACGTGGACCGCACCATCCGCTCCGTCAAGCGCCACATTGGTACTGACTGGACCGTCAACATCGATGACAAGGACTACACCTCCCAGGAGATTTCCGCTCGCACGCTGATGAAGCTCAAGCGCGATGCAGAGTCCTACTTGGGTGAGGATGTTACGGACGCCGTTATTACCGTTCCTGCATACTTCGAGGACGCACAGCGTCAGGCCACCAAGGAAGCTGGCCAGATTGCCGGCCTGAACGTCCTGCGCATCGTCAACGAGCCCACCGCGGCTGCGCTTGCATACGGCCTAGAAAAGGGCGAGCAAGAGCAGACCATCCTGGTCTTTGACTTGGGTGGCGGCACCTTCGACGTATCCTTGCTGGAAATCGGCGATGGCGTCGTTGAGGTTATGGCCACCGCAGGTGACAACACCTTGGGCGGCGATGACTGGGACCAGCGCATCGTTGACTGGTTGGTTGACCGCTTCAAGAGCTCCCAGGGTGTTGACCTGACCAAGGACAAGCGCGCCGTACAGCGTCTGCGCGAGGCTGCAGAGAAGGCCAAGATTGAGCTGTCCTCTTCCCAGCAGGCCAACATCAACCTGCCTTACATCACCGTTGACTCCGACAAGAACCCACTGTTCCTGGATGAGACCCTGACCCGCACCGAGTTCCAGAAGATCACCCAGGATCTGCTGGACCGCACCAAGGCTCCGTTCAACCAGGTCATCAAGGATGCTGACCTTTCCGTCGGCGATATTGACCACGTTGTGCTGGTCGGCGGTTCCACCCGTATGCCGGCCGTATCTGACCTGGTCAAGGAGCTGACCAGCAAGGACCCGAACAAGGGCGTTAACCCGGACGAGGTCGTTGCAGTGGGTGCTGCCCTCCAGGCAGGTGTGCTGCGCGGTGAGGTTAAGGACGTGCTGCTTCTCGATGTCACCCCGCTCTCCCTCGGCATTGAAACCAAGGGCGGCGTGATGACCAAGCTCATCGAGCGCAACACCACCATCCCGACCAAGAAGTCCGAGACCTTCACCACCGCAGAAGACAACCAGCCTTCCGTGCAGATTCAGGTCTTCCAGGGTGAGCGCGAGATGGCTACCGCCAATAAGCTGCTTGGCTCCTTCGAGCTCGGCGGCATCGCACCGGCACCTCGCGGCGTGCCCCAGATTGAGGTCACCTTCGACATCGACGCCAACGGCATCGTCCACGTGACCGCCAAGGACAAGGGCACCGGCAAGGAAAACACCATCAAGATCCAGGAAGGCTCTGGCCTTTCCCAGGAAGAGATCGACCGTATGGTTAAGGACGCCGAGCAGCACGCTGAGGAAGACAAGAAGCGTCGCGAGGAGCAGGAGCTGCGCAATAACGCAGAGTCCACCTCCTACCAGACCCGCAAGTTCTTGGAGGACAACGAGGACAAGGTCTCTGAGGACACCAAGACCAAGGTCACCGAGGCTGCTGACGCCGTAGACGAGGCGCTGAAGGGCGATGACCTCGATGCCATCAAGTCCGCAGTAGAGAAGCTGTCCACCGAATCCCAGGAGATGGGCAAGCAGATCTACGAGGCACAGGCTGCAGAGGGCGGCGCCGAGGGTGCTGCCGATGCCGGCGCCGCACAGGGTGACCCAAACGTGGTCGACGCTGAAGTTGTGGACGAAGACGAGAACTCCGACGACAACAAGGATGGCGACAAGTAATGACTCAGGACAGCGGAATGCCGCAAAACCCAGGCGACCCGGAAAACACGGATCCGGAGGCTACCTCGGCTGACCGCGCTGAGGCTGCCGCCGAAAAGGCCGAGGAAGCACAGGCTGCGAACGACGCGCAGGCCGATGCCTCCGAAGAAGCCAAGTTGGATCCCACCGTTGATGCAGACCTCGAAGACGCGCTGGCTGATGTCAACGCCGATGAGGTTGAAGCCGAGGCGGAGGGCGATGAGCCCACCTCCACCGGTGCTGCCACCAATGATGTGGAAGCGCAGTTGGCAGAACGCACGGAAGACCTCCAGCGTCTGAATGCGGAATACACCAACTACCGCCGCCGCACCGAGCGTGACCGCCAATCCGTTATCGAGACTGCAAAGGCAAAGGTCATTAGTGATTTGCTGCCGGTTCTTGATGACCTCGATTTGGCCAAGCAGCACGGTGACCTGGAGGGCCCGCTCAAGGCAGTTGCGGATAAGCTCCGCAAGGGCCTAGAGCAGCACAACCTCACCGCCTTTGGTGAAGAGGGTGAACCCTTCGACCCAGAGATGCACGAGGCCGTGCAGGATTTGTCCTCCGGCGATGAGCAGGTGCTCGGCACCGTGCTGCGCCAGGGCTACCGCGTAGGCGAGAGGCTGGTGCGCAACGCGCTGGTTATCATCGCGGACCCCGGTGAGGATTCCGGCAGTTCGGAAGGCACCGAACAAGCCGATTAATCCGGGAAAGGGCGCCTTGGGAACTGACTGATTCAATTTCCCCTGGCGCCCTTTTTACTAACTACAACCGATTCTTCTTGAAAGGAGGAGATGCCCAGTGAGCGCTAAACCCGAATGGGCAGACAAAGATTATTATGCGGATCTGGGGGTCTCCTCGTCCGCAGACCAAAGCGAGATCAAGCGCGCGTACCGCAAGCTTGCCCGCGAAAACCACCCCGATACCCACCCCGATGACCCCGCGGCAGCGGACCGGTTCAAGCGGGTTGCGGAAGCATACGATGTGCTTTCTGATGCTTCCGAACGTAAGGAATACGACCAGTTCAAGGCCATGCTGCGCAACGGCGGTGGCTTCGGACAGAACGGAGGCGCCGGCTTTCCCGGCGGGTTTCGATCCACGAACATGGGTGGACAAGGTGCGCAAGACTTCGACCTCTCGGACCTCTTCGGAGGAGCCACTGGAGGATCGTCTCAAGGCGGCGGTTTTGGGGATATCTTCGGTAGCGTTTTCAACCGCAGCGGTAGTGCTGGCCACTCAGCTAAACCGTCGCGGGGGGCCGACGTCGAAACGGAAATAACCCTCGACTTCCGTGAGGCTGCCAAGGGGACCACCATCCCGCTGGCCTTAAGCGGAAACGCGCCGTGCACCACGTGCCACGGCTCGGGTTCTTCCTCCGGCAAGACCTCAACGTGCGGTACCTGCAATGGCTCCGGGTACACCTCGGAAAACCGCGGTGCGTTCGGTTTTTCCGCCCCGTGCAAGGACTGTGATGGCACGGGCCGCCGCATCACGGATCCGTGCCCAGACTGCAACGGCACCGGAACGGTGCACCGCACCCGGAATATTACGGTCCGCATCCCTGCCGGCGTGATTGACGGTCAAAAGGTCCGCATCGCCGGCCAAGGCGAGGCTGGCCCGAATGGCACCCCGGCCGGTGACCTCTTCGTTGCGGTCACCGTCAAGCCCGACAAGGTCTTTACCCGCGACGGCGACGATATCCACATCACCGTCCCCGTCTCGTTTGCCGAGCTCGCCCTTGGTGACACCATCACGGTTCCCACCTTGGACAGCCCGGTCCGCGTGAAGATCCCCGCCGGTACCCCGGATGGCCGTACCCTGCGCGTGCGTGGGCGTGGCATTGCCAAGCGCGCCGGCAAGGCTGGCGACCTCTTGGTGAGCGTGCAGGTCACCGTGCCTTCCAAGCTCGATGCAGCGGCCTCCAGCGCCCTGCGCACCTATGCACAAGCCGAAAGGGATTCTGGCTTTAATCCCCGCGCAGGTTGGGCCGGCGCGGAGAGCAATTAAGGCAGGAGGTGCATTGCACAATGAGTACTGGAAAGGCAGAAGGTTCCGGCACCGCCGTTTACGTCATTTCCGTGGCTGCCGAGCTTTCCGGGATGCACGCCCAAACCCTGCGCACCTATGACCGCATGGGTTTGGTCTCCCCGGCCCGCACCCGCGGCGGCGGCCGCCGTTATTCGGATCGTGATATTGAATTGCTCCGCAAGATTCAGGCGCTTTCGCAAGACGATGGCGTCAATCTCGCCGGCATCAAATCCATCATCGAGTTAACCGAAGAACGCGACCAGCTAGAGGCCGAACGCGATGCGCTTGCCGATGAAGTCCGTGCCCTCCGTGATCAGCTCGCCGCCGGGCAGCGCGCGGGAGCACAGCACCCCCAAGCGCAGGGGCAGCGCACCCGCGGCGCCCAAGGCCCGCAAGGCTCGCAGGTCCCGGGGCGTTCCCAACGCAGCGGTGAGCTCGTCCACGTCCCGCGGTCTACCTCCGTGGTGATGTGGAGCCCGCGCACCGCGCGCGACCGCAAGCGCAATCGCCGAAACAACGGTGGCCAAACCACCTAATCCGTCCTGCGGACGAGAAACCTCAACTTAAACCCTCCATACCTTTGCCACGGCATAGCGCCTGCACAGGTCTGGAGGGTTTATCTTTGCCCAAGAGTTCCTCGCTCTCTCGGTGCATTCGCGGAGCTCTCTCGGTACTCTCCTCTCGGGCCCCATCGGCCCCACCTTCCCGCGCCTTCTTTTCCGGCCCCATCGGCTCCTACCGTTCCTGCGCCCTCTCGCACCTCGCTAAACCCTCGACTCGGCGGTGGTGCACCCGTACAACCGGACTTTACGCTGTGAAGAAATGTTAATTTCCCACCCCTATTTAGTGCGAAATGCGAAAAATTGCATTATTATGACGAGGAAAGCAGGTGAAATACAACACAGACAAACACCTGTAGTGGCACGGGCCATACCCAACAATGGTCACAGTCGAAATTTCTACACGAGAGGACACCACCATCATGACTTTGTACGCAGCACCCGGAACCGAAGGGGCCATCGTCAACTACCGCGACCGCTATGACAACTACATCGGCGGTAAGTGGGTTCCGCCAGTCGATGGCGAATACATGGACAACATCAGCCCCGTGACCGGTGAGGTATTTTGTCAGGTGGCCCGCGGCAAGGAAGCCGATGTCAATGCGGCCATCGATGCTGCGGAAAAGGCCTTCGCCACCTTTGGCAAGACCACTCCAGCAGAGCGCGCGCTCTTGTTGCACCGCATCGCGGACCGGATTGAAGAGAACCTGGAAAAGATCGCCGTCGCGGAAACCTGGGAGAACGGCAAGGCCGTCCGCGAGACCTTGGCCGCCGATATCCCGCTGGCCGTTGACCACTTCCGCTACTTCGCGGGCGCCATCCGCGCACAAGAGGGCCGTCTGTCCCAGATCAACGAAGACACCGTGGCCTACCACTTCCACGAGCCGCTCGGCGTGGTTGGCCAAATCATCCCGTGGAACTTCCCGCTGCTCATGGCCTCTTGGAAGATTGCACCGGCCCTGGCTGCGGGTAACTGCATCGTGCTCAAGCCTGCGGAGCAAACGCCAGCATCCATCCTCTTGCTCATGGACATCATCGGAGACCTCCTCCCAGATGGCGTACTCAATATCGTCAACGGCGTGGGCGAGGAGGCCGGTGCGGCACTGTCGGGTTCGGACCGCATTGCCAAAATCGCATTTACCGGTTCCACCCCGGTGGGCAAGCTCATCAATAAGGCCGCCGCGGACAAGGTCATCCCGGTCACCCTGGAGCTCGGCGGTAAATCGCCGTCCATCTTCTTTAAGGACATCATGGATGAAGATGACTCTTACCTGGAAAAGTGCGTCGAAGGCTTCGTCATGTTCGCCCTTAACCAGGGCGAGGTCTGCACCTGTCCATCGCGTGCGTTGGTCCATGAGGATATTGCCGATAAGTTCTTGGAGCTTGCCATCGAGCGCGTCAAGAAGATCAAGATTGGCCACCCGTTGGATACCGAAACCATGATGGGTGCCCAGGCCTCCCAGGAGCAGATGGACAAGATTACCGAGTACCTCAAGATCGGCCCGGAAGAAGGCGCGGAAACGCTCATCGGCGGCCACGTGAACAAGGTGGAGGGTCTCGAAAACGGTTACTACATCGAGCCCACGGTATTTAAGGGCAGCAACGAGATGCGCATCTTCCAAGAGGAAATCTTCGGGCCCGTGCTCTCAGTGGCAACCTTCAAGGACTACGATGAGGCCATCGAGATCGCGAATACCACCAACTTCGGCCTCGGCGCCGGCGTGTGGTCGCGCCAGCAAAACATCTGCTACCGCGCCGGGCGCGATATTCAGGCCGGCCGCGTGTGGGTCAACCACTACCACGACTACCCAGCACACAGCGCCTTCGGTGGCTACAAGGAATCAGGCTTGGGCCGCGAGAATCACTTGATGATGCTCGGCCACTATCAGGAAACCAAGAACATGCTGGTCTCGTATTCGGACGCCCCCGCAGGCCTGTTCTAAACCCACAACTGGCGTTCCCCAACCTGCGCTAATCCGTCCTCGATTCCCCAGCAGCCACCGTGCCCAGCCCGTGCAGGAACTGTGGGTCCTCCCAATAGGACCCGTGGTCCCCGGGCAGGCCATCCGCGCCGGGGAGGGGAGTGGCACCAAAGGACTGGACGGTGGGATCCGGTCCGTGGATCCCGCTCAGTGGCCCCGTCGCGATAGCGATGGGGTCATTGTCATTGGTCGCCGCCCACACGGTGCCGTGCAGCTCGCGGGCATGCTGAGCACTCGTACCGGGGCTTCCCACCAGCACAATATCGGAGGCGATTTCCTCCTCGCGCGCCGCGTATCCAGTCACGACGGAGCCATAGGAATAACCCACCACCGTTCGCTTTGCACCTGGATACCGCTTGCCGATGCCCCGCTGAAACCGCACCAACTCCTGCCCCGCCGCACGCGCGGGATCGGCGTGCACGGCGCGCGGCAAGCTCGACGGGGCCTGGTAGCCCAACCACACGGCGGCCGGCCCACCGCTTGCGGTGGCAATATTGCGGCCGCGGTCCACGGCGCGCTGCCAGGTGGTGGGGTCGGAGGAATGCACGCCTTCAACGAACGTGGTCACAGACGCTGGTTCCGTGCGAAAACCCTCCGGATCCACCAGCGCCACCAGTCGGCCGGGGCTGGTTTCGACGATGCGCATATCGGGGTTATCCGCGGCCAGCTGCGCCACGCGGTCGCTGGCTTGGGCGAGGTTGATCTCGTGGATGGTATCGAGGGGGAGATCGGCAAAATCCTCGAGCCGCCGCGGCGGTTCCACCCCGGCGGGCGTGCAGAGGGCGTCGATTTCTTGGGAGCAGAGCCAATCGAGGGCATCGCCAAGCGCACGTACCTCCCGCAGTAGCACGCCGCCGGCCAGTGCGGCGGGCCCAGAAAACTCATCGACCTTGCCCAAAAAGGAAATGATCCGCGCCTCCACCCCCTCGCGCCAGGCCTGCAGGTCCGCGTGCCGGTCAAGCACCTCGATGACCTGCTCCATCTGCCCAAGGGGGCTACTCAGCCACTCGGTCGCCTCCGCTAACCCGGATCGCGCCGCCACGCCCGCGGGCCCACCCAGCGATAGCGAGTGCCAATCGTGGTGCGAGTCCACATAGTGAGTGTGCAGGCCAGAGCGATCCGCGGCGAGCTGCGCGGCGCTGTGGCGCAGGGCAGTCGATAAATTCATCGCGCCCTCCTCAAGCTCGCAGCGA
This sequence comes from Corynebacterium sp. KPL2850, assembly GCF_040225855.1. NCBI lineage: Bacteria > Bacillati > Actinomycetota > Actinomycetes > Mycobacteriales > Corynebacteriaceae > Corynebacterium > Corynebacterium sp. KPL2850. Next base: position 3,425 of record NZ_JBEHFV010000019.1, on the reverse strand, counting down.
GCGAGGAATCGAGCGCGCCGCTGCGGTCCAGGAAGACGTGGAGGCTGCGCAGGCGCTCGGAAACGGTGGCATCGCTAAGCTGCTGCGTCTCAGACCACTGCGCCACCGCGCGCTGCAGGGCGGCAGACGTCCGGGAAGCCACGCTTAAGCGTGCCCCCGGCATAGCCGCCGCCGGCCGCGCCCTCAACGTGCGTACATGTGCGGGAAGGTATTCAGGAATATCTACATAACTCATGGCCTTAAGCGTGGCCGCTGCGGGCTGTGGCCGCGAGGGCAAAACCGCCAACCTGTGGATAACTAGGTGACGCTGCACTAAGTTGGGATTTATGAAAGTAGCAGCAGTGCAATTGACCTCCACCGGCAGCATCGAGGAAAACCAAGAACTCGCCCTGGATAAAATCCGCGAGGCCGCGGCGGCGGGCGCGCGCCTTATCGTGCTGCCCGAGGCCACCTCGCAGAACTTCCGCTCGGGCCGCCTGGACGAGCAGGCGCAGAACCTCGAAGGTCCGTTCGCCACCGCGATTCAGGAAGCGGCGGAGGAATTGGAGGTCACCGTCGTCGTCGGCATGTTCTGCCCAGCCGATACCATCGAGCGTGAGGACAAGACCATCAACCGCGTATCCAATACCGCGCTCGTCGCAGGCCCGGGCGTGCTGGGTGGCTACGAGAAAATCCACACCTACGATGCCTTTGACTACCGCGAATCCGATACGGTGCAGCCTGGGGAATCCTTGGTGACCTTCGACGTCGATGACCTCACCGTCGGCGTCGTGGTCTGCTACGATATCCGTTTCCCAGAGCAGTTCAAGGACTTGGCGCGCGAGGGCGCGCAGCTCATCGTTGTCCCCACCAGCTGGGCGGATGGCCCCGGCAAGCTAGAGCAGTGGCGCCTGCTCACGGCCGCGCGGGCGCTGGATTCCACCAGCTATATCCTCGCCGCGGGCCAATCCCGGCCAGGCGGCAACGCGGAGGCCGGATCCCCCTCGGGCCCGACCGGCATCGGGCACTCCACCATCGTCGATCCCAACGGTGTGCGCGTGGCCGAGGCCGGCTACGAAGACGAAATTCTCTACGCCGATATCGATCCGCACGAAGTAGCGAAGACGCGCCGCTCCCTGCCGGTGCTAGAACTTAACGACTAAGACTGCGCCGCATAATCCTCCGGCAGCCACTCCCTGTCGCGGCCCCAGCTGTGGCTTAAGATCCACTGCTTGCCGATGCCCCTTTTCTCCAACCCCTTCCTCCCTTCCGCCACCTCTTCAGCGCTGCCGAAGAGGGCGAAGTAGGTGGGCGTGCCTGTGGATAACTCGACCTCGTTGACTACTACATCGGTCGGGTCGGGGGAGAGGGTGTGGGTGGCGGCATCGGCAAGCGGCCGTGCGCCCAGCAGCCACGGGTCGTTTTCCTGCCGGATGATGCGGCGCAGGCTGAGATCGGGGTAGAGTGCCGCAAGGTTCTGCTGGAAATGCGTGTCATAGTGCGCGCCGGGGCTATCCGCAACGGCGAAAATCTGTAGGGACAAGTTCTTCGCGAGGCCCTCCTTGCCCGCATCCGCGGCCTGGCGCGCCGCCAGCGCCAAGCACCGCGCCGCCGCCCAGCCCGTGCCATAGGCCACGATGACCAGCCTGCCCCCGCGCAGCTCGCGCAGGTCCTGCCAGATGGACCCGGTGGGCCGGCCCAAAGTCCACCAATCGCCCGGCTTGGTATGCGCAAGCGACCGCGAGGCCTCGCCCACCGCGGCGACGTGGAAGACCAGCTGGCCGGTGGCATCGCTGGGCTGGGCTGGGGTGAGCATGCGCCATTGGCCGGGAAGGTACTGGGTGGTGACGGGGAAATACTGCCCCGGCTCGAAGGCTGCGGGCATTCCCGCCTCGACGCGAATGACCGCGGTTTCGCGCGTCGGCCGCTCCACCGCAACCACCTGCCCCGAATACGCCGGCGCCTCCCCAGCCAGGTCCGCCTCGCGCGCCGCGGTCGCCATCTCCGCGCAGACCTCGTGGATGACGGCGCAGGCGAAGTCGTACTGGTACCGCGTCAGCGCCAATACCCGCAGGCCTTTGATGAGCGCCTCCTCGAACCGCGCGTACACCTCGGCCGGGAAGCCGTGCCTGCGGTGATCGCGGCCGAGCTGCGCAATCTTCTCCCGGACGCCCTCGGACAGCGCAGCCCCAACCCCGGATCCAACCCCCGTGCCGGCCTTGCTGGGCTCCGCATGTTCAATCACCCACGCCAATGCGTGCACCATGGACCGGTGGGTGTCCTGCATAGAAAGGGAAAAGACCTGCCGCGCCTCCGGCACCATGAGGAAAAACTGGTCATGTACCGCATCGCGGTAGTCGTCTGCATACTTCCGGAAGTGCTCGCCCAATTCCCACATGCTTTCCCATCCTAGTGTGCTTGCCTGCCTTTTATCGTGCGCATTTTCGTCCTCGGGCTACAGTCCCAGCACCTTGATAACTTCACGCGCCGCCAAGCGCCCCGCGCGCGTCGCCCCCACCGTCGAGGCGGTCGATCCATAGCCGGCGAGGAAAACCCGCGGGTTCGCGACAGGCGAGACCTCGTTGCGCATAACAATCCCGCCCTTGCGCGAGCGCAAGCGCAACGGTGCCAGGTGGTCCAGCACCGGGCGGAAACCGGTATTCCAAAAGATGACGTCCACCGCCAAGTGCATGCCCGCCGGATACGGCTGCCATGCCGCCACGCTTTCCGATGCCCCCGCCACCTCACCGCTCGCAGACTCGCCAAACCGCACGCCGGTCGCATCGATGGCTTCGAACATGCCGCGCGAGACCAGAACGCCGCGCTCGACCGCATCCAGGTATTCCTGCCAGGGCGGAATCCCGGTGGTCGAGACCACCGAGGCTGGAGGATTTCCGCTAAAGACCCGCTCGCGGACCTTCTTTTCCACATCCAAGCCCCACTGCTTATCAAACTCCGTATCCGTAAAATCCGGTGCTCGCCGCGTGGCCCAAGTGGTTTGCGCGATGCCTTCAAGCTCCAATAAGAACTGCACCGCGGATAGCCCACCGCCAACGACCAACACGTGCTGGCCTGCAAAATCCTCCGCCGCCGAATAATCCTTAGTGTGCAGTTGGCGCCCGCCGAAACTGCCGATGCCCGGAATATAAGGAATATACGGCCTATCCCACGTGCCAGTGGCGTTCACGATGGTGTCCGCGGAAAACTGCTCGCCGGACTCCAACGTCACGAGGAATGCGCCGCGCGACTCGTCTGGGTTCTCTGTTGCGCGCTCATCGCGCGGGCCGAGCGCGCCGTGGAGATTGCGCGCGCTGTGCGTGCCGGGCAGGGGGCGGACGCTGCGGACGCGCGCCGGGCGGTAGGGCCGCAGTTGGAACTTGTCCTCGTAGGCGCCGTAGTAGTCGGCGACTACGTGGGAGGCGGGGGAGGAGGCATCGGCCTGTCTC
>NZ_JBEHFV010000018.1:0-52958 GCF_040225855.1 Corynebacterium sp. KPL2850 | reverse complement strand
TGCGGATGTAGCGCAGTTGGTAGCGCATCACCTTGCCAAGGTGAGGGTCGCGAGTTCGAGTCTCGTCATCCGCTCCAGCACTGTATTGTGTGAGGCGGTATCGCCACGGTGGAATGGCCGAGTGGTGAGGCAACGGTCTGCAAAACCGTGCACACGGGTTCGATTCCCGTTTCCACCTCAACGTTTTAATGCCTTCGGGCATTGGGCGCGATTAGCTCAGTGGGAGAGCGCTTCCCTGACACGGAAGAGGTCACTGGTTCAATCCCAGTATCGCGCACGAGGGTCATCTGATGCCCCTTGGTGAATCTCTTGATTCACCTGCGGATGTAGCGCAGTTGGTAGCGCATCACCTTGCCAAGGTGAGGGTCGCGAGTTCGAGTCTCGTCATCCGCTCCATCCAAGCCGCCTTGTCACCAAGGCGGCTTTTTTGTATCCGGCACACCCCACACTTCTGAAGTGATGGAGATCGCAGACTTTTTCGCTTCGGTGCGGAACTATGGAGATACGGTTACCGACTATTGAAGAGACGCACTGATGACCACGATTGTCACCAAGACATTCGTTGGGATTAGGATGTCTTTGCATGCACACGCAAAATTCAGAACTGAAGGAGCTGAAAATGAGCCATCGCGTACCTTGGTTGCGCCGCACGGCAGTGGCGGTGGGAGCTACCGCGCTTATCGTGGGCGGATCCGCACCTGTAGCACTGGCGCACGATTCCGTCGTGGGCGGAACCGTAAAGGAGGGCGACCAGCTCGAGGAGTTTCCTGCGGAAATTACCCTGGAGTTTTCCGGTATCCCAAAGGACCAGTTCAACACCTTTGCGGTGACCAATAAGGACACTGGCGAACAGGTCTTTAGCCAGGAGCCGGAGCTCGATGAACGCGATCTGACGATCACGACTCCAGATGATGTCGATCCCGGTCCAGGTAACTACCAGGTGGGCTACAACATCACCTCCTCGGATGGCCACGCCACGCGCGGTGGAGTCTCATTTACGGTGAAAGGCGAGGACAGCGATGGTGCTTCTTCCACCGACGCTGCAGATGCAGATGGAGCTGCAGATTCTTCGAGCGATATGCCCACCTCGGTGAAACTCATCCTGGGAGTGGGCGGTGTGCTGGCCATAGCGGCCGTGCTCGCTTTGTTGATTGCTAAAACCCGTCGAAATGACTCGAAAGGTCACAAATAATGACTAATAAAATTTCCCACCTGATTGCTGGCGTATCCCTCAGCGCCCTAGTTCTCGCTGGTTGCTCCCCGGATAACGAAAACGATTCCAATAACTCAGAGTCGACTTCGGCTGCTTCTTCAACTGCAGAAACCAGTGAATCCACCGCGGCGGCGGATAAGGACCTGACCTTCGAGGACGCCGTCGTACGTGCGAACGAAGACAAGGATATGACCGCCATCTTCGGCACCTTGGTCAACCACTCGGATGAAGACATCGAGATCACTGGTTTCTCCACGAACCTGGACGCAGAGATGAACCAGATTCACGAGACCGTCGATGGTCAGATGCGCGAAAAGTCCAGCCCCTTGGTCATCAAGGCCGGCGAGAGCCATGAACTTGCGCCAGGTGGCGACCACTTCATGCTGATGGGAATGAAGGAAGGCATCATGCCTGGCGATTCCCTTGAGCTCAAGGTGACCTTGTCTGGCGGCGACGAGATGGACTTAGGTCCCATCCAGTCCCGGACCATGGGTGCCGGCGATGAGGACTATGGCGACATGGACGGCATGGACCACGATCACTCCGGCCACGATCACTCCGGCAAGGACGACGAGAAAGAAAACCACACGCACTAATCATGACGGGATTCAGCAGAAGGGGATTTCTCACCGGCGCTGCGGTGTCTACCAGCGCGTTCGCGCTGGTGGGGTGCAACGCGGATAGAACAACACCAAACGCTGAAGCGGAGGAGAGCACTCCGCTTGCCGATGCCACCGTGACTTTCGACGGCCCACACCAGGCCGGCATTGACACGCCGGAGCAAGCGCACCTGAACTTGGTGGGCTTTGATCTCAAAGGGGGCATCGGCAAGCAAGGCTTTGCCCGCCTGATGAAGCTGTGGACCGAGGATGCGCGTGCGCTGTGCACGGGCCAGCCCCCGTTGGGGACTTTGGAGCCGGAAATGGTGCGCCAGCCTGCGAACCTCACCATTACGTGTGGGCTGGGCGAGCGCATTTTCTCGCTGCTGGGTGTGGATAAGCCGGAGTGGCTTGGCGATGTCCGCGCCTATTCCCGCGACCGATTAGAAGAAAAGTGGGGCCAGACTGACATCGTCCTGCAAATTTGCAGCGATGACCCGCTGATGAATACTTATGCGCTCCGGCACATGGTGCGCTCAGGCGAGCACTATGCCGAAGTTAACTGGCTGCAGCAGGGCTTTATCAACGCCTACGGCAGCCACGAAAAGGGCGAGACCGCGCGCAATATGTTTGGTCAAAAGGATGGCACCGTCAACCCGCACGGCGATGAAGAATTCGCGGAGCAGGTCTGGATCGAGGACGGACCAGAGTGGCAGCGGGGTGGTGCGGCCATGGTGGTGCGCCGCATCCGCATGAACCTCGATACCTGGGAAAAGCTGGATCGGCCTTCCCGCGAAAATGCGGTGGGCCGAAAGCTGGAAAATGGGGCTCCGCTTACGGGTGATAAGGAATTCGATGAGGCGGACTTTAAGGCCACGGATGAATTCGGCCTGCCCGTCATTGATAAAAACTCCCACATGGCGCGCGCCACTGCGCCAAAGGACCACCCGGAGCAAAAGATTTTGCGCCGCCCCTATAACTACGAGCTGCCGCCGGATGGCAAGGATGGCCAACTATCCAATATTGGGCAGATCTTCATCTGTTACCAGCAGGATCCCACCAAGCAATTCGAGCCCATCCAGGCGCGCCTTGATGGAGCGGACCTGCTGAATGAGTGGCTGACCCACATCGGTTCGGCGATGTATTTCTGCCCGCCGGGAACCAAAGGCGGCGATGGTAAAGAAACGTGGTGGGCGGAATCACTTTGCACGCATGCTGGCCTGTAGAATGACGATCCGTAAATTTAACTAGTGGATGCGGCCAGGTATGCCGTATCTGCGCGAGCGCAAAAAGGAGCGCGAATATGGCGGAACTTATTCCCGCAGCACCGGTAAATTACGAATCCTTCACCGTGCCGGCCGGGCAAGCGGTTGGCGCGGTCCTCCGCGAGCTGGCCCTGCCTAATAAGGGCCCAGAGGCCGTCGTGGTAGTCCGCGGCGTGGACGGTACTCTTTTTGACCTCTCGCACACCCCAGATGAGGAATCGACGTTTGTCCCGGTAGCCGCCTGTGAGGAAGATGGCCGCGCCGTCATTCGCCACTCCTGCGCCCACGTCATGGCCCAGGCCGTGCAAGCTGAATTCCCCGGCACCAAGCTGGGAATTGGCCCATCCATTGAAAACGGCTTCTACTTCGATTTCCAGACCGCTGAGCCCTTCACCCCGGAGGATCTCAAGGCCTTGGAAAAGCGGATGAAGAAGATCATCAAGGGTGGCCAGCGCTTCGAGCGCCACACCTACGCGTCCACGGCTGAGGCAGAGCAGGCCTTGCAGGATGAGCCCTTCAAGCTGGAACTTATCCAGGACAAGGGCAATGTGGACCCGGATTCCGACGAGGCCGCCGAGGTGGGTGCCGGCGATCTGACGCACTATGACAACGTGAACCCGCGCACCAATGAGGTGGAATGGTTTGACCTGTGCCGCGGCCCGCACGTTCCCACCACGAAATACATCCCAGCCTTTGCCCTGACCCGTTCGTCCGCCGCCTACTGGCGCGGCGACCAAGCCAACGCTGGCCTGCAGCGCATCTACGGCACCGCCTTCGAGTCCAAGGACGCATTGGCCGCCTACCAGACCATGGTGGAAGAGGCAGAAAAGCGCGATCACCGCCGCCTGGGCCAAGAATTAGATCTCTTCTCCTTCCCGGATGAGATTGGTTCCGGTTTCCCCGTATTCCACCCCAATGGCGCGACCGTACGCATGGAGATGGAAAACCACTCCCGCAACCGCCACGTGCAGGCGGGCTACTCCTTTGTCAATACCCCGCACATCACCAAGGGCGACCTCTTCCGTAAATCCGGCCACCTTGATTTCTACTCCGATGGCATGTTCCCGCCGATGCAGCTCGATGGCGAGTATGACGCCGAGGGAAATACGGTCAAGGAGCCGCAGGACTACTACGCCAAGCCGATGAACTGCCCGATGCACAACCTGATCTTTGCATCCCGCGGCCGTTCCTACCGTGAGCTTCCGCTGCGCCTTTTTGAATTCGGTACGGTCTACCGCTACGAAAAGTCCGGCGTGGTGCATGGCCTGACCCGTGCGCGCGGCTTTACCCAGGACGATGCTCACATTTACTGCACCGAGGAGCAGCTGGAAGAAGAGCTCACCCAGGTTCTGGACTTCATCATTTCGCTGCTTGAGGATTACGGCCTCTCCGATTTCTACTTGGAGCTTTCCACCAAGGACCCCAATAAATTTGTCGGCTCCGATGAGATTTGGGAGCGCTCGACCACGATCTTGCAGTCCGTGGCAGAAAAGTCCGGTCTTGAGCTCGTTCCTGACCCTGAGGGTGCGGCGTTCTATGGGCCGAAGATCTCCGTTCAGGCCCGCGATGCCATTGGACGTACCTGGCAGATGTCCACGGTGCAGCTGGACTTCAACCTGCCCGAGCGCTTTGAGCTGGAATACACCGCACCCGATGGCACGAAGAAGCGCCCGATCATGATCCACCGTGCCCTCTTCGGCTCCATCGAGCGCTTCTTCGGTGTGCTTCTTGAGCACTACGCGGGCGCATTCCCAGCGTGGTTGGCACCGCACCAGGTCATGGGCATCCCAGTCGCGGATGACTTCGTGCCGCATCTGGAGGGCGTCGCCGCAAAGCTGCGCCGCAAGGGCATTCGCGCGGATGTAGATACCTCCGATGACCGCATGCAGAAGAAGATCCGCAACCACACGACGGGCAAGGTGCCCTTCATGTTGGTCGCCGGTGCTCGCGATGTGGAAGCCGGTGCGGTGTCCTTCCGCTTCTTGGATGGCACGCAGGTCAACGGCGTGCCCGTCGATGAGGCCGTTGAGCTCATTTCCACGTGGGTGGCAGAGCGCATTAACGAACAGCCGACAGAAGAGCTCATTCGTGCCCGGCGCTAATCCGCAAAAGGGACATAGCGAGGAGACATTCGTCGATACCGGTGCCGGTGAGCCGGACCGGTTGGAGCGACTGTGGGCGCCGTACCGGATGGCCTATATCGCGCAGCGGTCCGAGGATCCCTTCGTGGAAGCGCCCAAGGGTAGCGATGAGGATGGGCTGATCATCGCGCGCGGCAAGACGGTATATGCGCTGCTCAATCTGTTTCCCTATAACGCCGGCCACCTCATGGTGGTGCCATACCGCAAGGAATCCCAGCTGGAAAACCTCACCGAGGAGGAATCCCACGAGCTCATGACCTTTGCCCAAAAGGCCGTGCGGGTGCTCAAGCGCGTGTCACGCCCAGAGGCCATTAATGTGGGCTTTAATCTGGGGCGCGCATCCGGCGGCTCGGTGGGAGACCACCTGCATTTGCATGTGGTGCCAAGGTGGCCCGGGGATAGTAACTTTATGACTGTCCTCGATGGGACTAAGGTATTACCGCAACTACTGCAAGACACTCGTCGTGTGCTGGCAGAGGGTTGGCGTGACATGGAAGAGGAGGACTCGCGTGCTTAGCGTGCATGGGCGAAAGCCCGCCGCCGTGGTGGTGGAACCTATAGCCAAGACCTTTTTAAAGTTGGGATTGACTCCCAACTTGGTCACGGTTGTAGGCACTATTGTGACCATCGCCATTTCGGTGATCCTCATTCCTACCGGCCACCTGTTTATCGCCGCCGTATTATCCGGCCTCTTTGCCGCCTTTGACATGCTCGATGGCACCATGGCGCGCCTGACCGGTAAATCGAGCGCTTTCGGCGCCACGCTGGATGCGAGCTGTGACCGCATTACCGATGGCGCGTTATTCTGCGCCATCGCCTGGTGGCTGGTGTATACCGCAGACGCGTCCAAATGGACCGTGGTGGCCTGCCTCATTACCTTGGTATGCTCCCAGGTCATTTCCTATATCAAGGCTAGGGGAGAGGCCTCCGGTTTCACCATGGTAGGTGGCCTGATTGAGCGTCCCGAGCGCCTCATTCTGGCCTTAGGCGGAATCGGCCTAGAGGGCTTGGGCGTAGAGTACGCCGCAGCGGTATCGCTGTGGATCTTGGCGGTAGGCTCAATATTTACCGTGTACCAGCGCATTGCCATTGCAGCGCGCCAAGACGCCGAGATGTAAATCAAGCGAACATGGGCGCAGCGGGGGCTATCGTTCCGGCTAGTTCGTGGTTTGCGCACAAACTATTCTGGAGGATCCGGCACCATGTGGGATAAAGAAGATGTAGCAGCGGCCGGGTATTTGGCGGGCTGGAAGGTAGTTCGCCGGCTGCCCGTGCCCCTAGCGCGCACCATCTTCCGGTGGGTGGCGGATTTCGCGAGCGACCACGGGCGGGGCATGGACGGCCTGCGGCGAAACCTTACCCGCGTGGTGGGGGCAGAAAATGTCACGCGCGAATTGGTGCGCGATTCCATGCGTTCATATATGCGCTATTGGATGGAGGCGTTTCGCCTGCCCGCGATTCACGCGGATCCCCAGCTGCACGAGCGCCTCATGAGCGGACTAGAAGGACTCGAGCACTTCGACGCCTCCGCGCAGTCTGGACGGGGCGTCATCCTGGCGCTGCCGCACTCCGGCAACTGGGATATGGCTGGGGTCTTCTTGGTGGGACATTACGGGCAATTTACCACCGTGGCGGAGCGGTTAAAGCCGGAGGTGTTATTTGATGCCTTCGTGGATTACCGCGAGGAACTGGGGTTTGAGGTCCTGCCGCTTACCGGTGGGGCGGCCACGCCCTTTGCGCGCCTGAAGGAAGCCCTGCAGGAGGGCGGGGTGGTCTGCTTATTGGCGGAACGCGATATTACCCGCCGCGGTATCACGGTAGATTTCATGGGCGAGGAAGCCAATATGGCGGCAGGTCCCGCACAGCTAGCCATTGAGACCGGCGCGGCACTCCACGTGGTGCACTCGTGGTTTGAAGGCGATGGCTGGGGGTTGTCGGTGTCTCCAGAAGTTCAGGTTACCGATATTAAGGAGACCACCCAGCGGATGGCGGATGGGTTTGCGGCTAATATCCAGCACCACCCCGAAGACTGGCACATGCTGCAGCCGCAATGGAACGAGGACGTGGAGCGGCGCCGGCAAGCGCGAAAGGAACGTTCCAGTTAATGCGCATCGGTATTATTTGCCCGTATTCTTTTGATGAACCTGGTGGCGTGCAGGCCCACATCCTCGACCTGGCCACCGTTTTTATAGAACAAGGTCACTTTGTCCAGGTTCTTGGTCCTGCCGCAGAGACCACACCGCTACCGGATTTCGTGGTCAAGGGCGGCCCGGCCTTCCCGATTGCGTATAACGGCTCCGTTGCGCGCTTGTCGGTGGGGCCAAAGGTAACCCGCAAGGTCAAGCGCTTCATTCAGGACGGTGATTTTGATGTCCTGCATATCCACGAGCCCAATTCCCCGAGTTTTTCCATGACCGCCTTGGCCGTGGCGCACGGCCCCATGGTGGCGACGTACCACGCCTCGGCGGCCAATTCCCTCATCCTGACCCTGGCAAAGCCGCTCCTCGTGCCCTTTTTGGAAAAGATTCGCGGCGGCATCGCGGTATCGGATATGGCGCGGCGCTGGCAGGTGGAGCAATTGGGCGGCGATCCTGTCCTGATTCCCAATGGCGTCGATACCTCCGTCTACGCTTTAGCGCGCAAGAAAAGCCAGCCCGCGCTTGCCGATGCCTCACTCGAGGTCGTTTTTCTCGGCCGCCTCGACGAGCCGCGGAAGGGCCTGGATATTCTGTTGGCCGCTTTGCGTCAGGTCAACACGAATATTCGCGTCACCATTATGGGTGGCGGCCGTGCCCGTGAGGTCGAGGGCGTGGATTTTGTCGGGCGCGTCAGCGACGCAGAAAAGGCACAAATCTTGGGCCGGGCCGATGTCTACGTGGCGCCCAATACGGGCGGGGAAAGCTTTGGCATCGTGTTGGTAGAAGCCATGGCCGCCGGTGCCGCCGTCGTGGCTTCGGATCTGGAGGCCTTTCGGGCGGTCTGCAACGCGGAATCGGAAGAGCCTGCGGGAGCGCTATTCCGCACTGGCAATGCCACCGATTTGGCACGTGTGCTCAACCAAGTTTTGGATGATGGCGACTACCGGCGGCGATTGGTGCGCAATGGCGTGCAGCGCGCCCAGATGTATGACTGGGACCATGTTGCCGCGGCGGTCATGCAGGTTTATGAAACGGTGCAAGATGGCACGAAGGTGAGGGTGAAGCGATGATGGCGATAGAAATAACCATCGCGCTGCTTATTCTCATTCTTGTGGGATCGTGGGCCATTTTCACAGCGCAGCGGCTAAATTTCCTGCACATCCGCACCGATGCTGCGCTGGCGCAACTGCAGGCGGCGTTGGACCGGCGCGCGGCGGTAACGGCGGCAGTTTCCCCGGAACTTGCGGCCTTGGCGCAAAGGGCCGAATCCACCGAGCTTTCGCAAGGGCATTTTCAAGCCCGCACCATGGTAGAGCGCGAGCTTTCGGCCGCCATTGTGCGCGATTTTCCGGTAGGCCAGCGCCCGGCCGCCTTGGCGGATGCGGAAGGCCGCATCCAATTGGCGCATCGCTTCTATAACGAGGCAGTTAGCGATACGCGCGCGCTGCGCCTGCGGCCCGCAGTGCGCTTCTTCCACCTCGGCGGAACCGCTAAATTACCGGAGTACTTCGACTACATGCTGGCGGATTAAGAATTTAGCTGCGGGGTGTCTGCGTAGTGGCATCGGTGCTCGCTTCAGACTCGGTAGGGGCGTCGGAGCCAGGCACGTTAATTCGCCCCGTATTCGGCGAGGACGCGTTCTCTGCGCCGGCTTCCGCGCTCGTTTCCGAGCCGCCTGCTGCCACGATGGCCTTTTCTATGCGGCGGGACAGGCTTACCTCAAGGATGAACCATATAAGTGCAAAGAGCACCGCTACGAGGATGAGCACGTTGCGGGCGACGAGTACGTAGACCGGAGTCAGGTTTTCGCCCACGTACTTCCACACGAAGTCATAGTGGAACGGGTAGACGTAGGTGCCAAGCGCGGCGGCTGCAACTGCACATACAGCGAGGAGGCCCTGACAGATCTTGATGGGTATAAACCCGGCGGGGAGCTTTTGGCGTACTACCACAGCGAATAGCGGTCCGAGCCAAATGATGTACTGGGGAGAAAATACTTTATTGGTTGCTATGAGGAGCAGCACCATAAGGGTGAAGAAGGCGACGGTGGTTCGCGCGGTCCACCCTCCGACGAAGAAACGGTACAGCGCCCAGCTCAAGGCGAATACCAGCATCCCGGCCGTCGCGATGGAGCTCCACATGATGGCGGTATCGACGCCCGGACCTGAAATTTCAAAGCTCTTGGACGGGGCATATCCCAAATGCCACTTACCTGGGTTCAGGTGTGCCTGTAACAGCAGGTTTGTCGCCGGAATGGATTCAAGTTGGAGTCCGCGTACCCCCTGATAGTTCAGTGGGGAAAGCAGACGGTCCATGCCGGAGGTGACAACTGTCAATGCTGAAAGGGCGGCAACCGAGCCGAAAAAGGACGCCAAGCGCAGCCAGGAATTGGTGCTATTAAAGCGCCCGACCAGTCCAGCTGCGAGGACGCCTGGCCAGAGCTTCATGGTGGTGGCGAAGCCTAATAGGGCGGCGCCGGTCTTGGGATGAGAAATAAGGAGCGCTGCGGCCCCAGCGACGACGACGGCAGGAAAAATATCGAGGCGCCACACAAAGACGTGGCCTGCAGCCGTGCCAAAAAAGACCCAGAACCAACCGGCGAGAAAAACGCGTTTATTGCGTTCGTGGTGGCGCAGCAGGAGGGCGAGGAAGGTGGCATCGACAAGCAGCGTCATGATGGTAAAGCCAATGTAGAACACGCCGCGGTCTCCACCGGTGAACCAACTTAAGATGATGGTGGGCCACGTGCCCGCGTGGGGGTATTCGGTCATCTGCGTGGGATCAGTGCCAAAAAGGCCGGCGAAATAATAGGCAACATCGCCGCGTGCGCTGTGGTCGAGCTTCAAAAAATAGACCAAAACCAAGCGGGCGAGAACCCAGCCCACCCATACCGCAGGAACTGTCGCGAATCTTTTCACCCAAAAGATTCTAGGGAAAAATTTGGTCGTTGAGTAGTTCGAATCAGGTTTCTCGTCACCGGGGTTGGGCTGCCCCGGGGAGTAGGGTGGCAAGGCAGACGAAGACTTACGTGATGTAGCGCATAGTAGGCGCACAAGAAAGGATGACTGTGGGCACCATTTCTGAGGTTTTGGCATTAGAAGGCACCCAAGATACGGATGTCTTTTCTGGCCCAGCGATCCCCTCGCAGATTGAGCGCACCTTCGGCGGGCAAGTTGCCGCGCAGGCGCTTACCGCGGCGCAAAAGACGATGGAGGGGAAGCAGGTGCATTCCCTCCACGGTTATTTCGTTGGCCCAGGTGATACGAAAAAGCCGCTGGAGCTGCAGGTAGAAAGGCTGCGCGATGGTCGTTCCTTTGCTAGCCGGCAGGTTCGGGTCATCCAGGATGGCCGCCTCGTCTTTATTATGCTGGCTAGTTTCCACCGCGAAGGTGATGCAGGACCCGAGCATCAGGACGTGGCACCGCAGGTATTAAGCCCCGATGAAGCCGCTCGCCGTGGCGGTGGGGCGCCGTATTCCACCCGGATTATTTTGAAGGAGTGGACCGATTGGGATATCCGTTTAGTGCCCGATGAGGGCCGCGATGATGCCGCCGCGGAGGTGACAGGTGCCGGATATCGCCATATTTGGTTCCGCAATACGGGCGAGCTTGGGAGTGACCCCGCTTTCCACCGCGCTGCCCTGACGTATATGTCTGATATGACCCTTATTCGGGCGGCGCTCATTCCGCACCAAGGGGATAAGGTGCAATTGGCAAGCCTTGACCATGCGGTGTGGTTTCTTCGCCCATTTCGCGTGGATGAGTGGTTGCTCTATGAGCAGGTATCGCCCACAGCGGCGCAAGGAACGGCCATCGCGCGCGGTAAATTATTCAATGAGCAGGGTGAACTCGTTGCATTGATCAATCAAGAAGGCTTGACTCGGTTCCTTGATGAAAACTTAGGAAGCGGTTCTGCGCACGGCAATTGGCATAACGTCTAGCGACGCGTCCGTATCATGGGGGCGCTTTTCCCAGTTCGTGCAGGGCACGTATAATTGTCAACAGATTTAGAACCCAATTAGAAAGGGACTTAATGTCAGGCCACTCAAAATGGGCAACTACCAAGCACAAGAAGGCTGCCAATGACGCTAAGCGCGGCAAGGAATTTGCCAAGCTCATTAAGAACATTGAAGTGGCGGCGCGAACCGGCGGTGGTGATCCTGCGGCCAACCCAACGCTCGATGACATGATTAAGAAGGCCAAAAAGGCCTCCGTCCCCAATGACAACATCGAACGCGCCCGCAAGCGCGGCTCTGGTGAAGAAGCCGGTGGTGCCGACTGGGAGACCATCATGTACGAGGGTTATGGCCCCAACGGTGTCGCAATGCTGATTGAATGCTTGACCGATAACCGCAACCGCGCGGCTACCGATGTCCGCACCGCGATGAGCAAGAATGGCGGTAACCTGGGCGAATCCGGCTCGGTTGCTTATATGTTCTCCCGCACCGGTTATGTCTTGGTGGAAAAGGGTGAGCTGAGTGAGGATGATGTCTTGATGGCAGTCCTCGATGCTGGCGCTGAAGAGGTTAAAGACCAGGGCGAGAAATTTGAGATCATCTGCGCCCCCACGGATGTGCAGGCCGTCAAGGAGGCCCTCAAGGAAGCAGACATCGAGGTTGATGACTCCGATAACGATTTCCGTGCCTCCGTCGAGGTTCCTCTCGAGGCCAATGACGCCAAGAAGATCTTCCGCCTCATCGATGTTTTGGAAGAATCCGACGACGTCCAGAACGTATATACCAATATGGACCTCTCCGATGAGGTGCTAGCAGAACTCAACGCAGAGTAAGAATACTGCACATATTGGAGGCACTAGCTCGGTGGCGGCTCTTCGCGCATGCGGAGATTCCGGTGCCGAGCGTTGTTGTGTTTTTATTGGGACAGCCTAAAAGTTGCGCCGTGTTGTAGAACATGTGTGTGTAAGACATAATGGGGAATTAAGACTAGGAACGACGAGGCCGCGGAACAGGGAGTGGGCGGGTGTGAATATCGAAGGCATGCGCGTGATGGGCATCGACCCTGGGCTAACTCGCTGTGGCCTGTCCGTAGTTCAAGCTGGCCGCGGGCGCGCAATTCTTCCTGTCTCCGTTGGCGTGGTGCGGACCCCGAGTGATAAAGATTTGACCGAGCGGCTCCTGCGGCTGTCCGTTGCGGCCAAGGAATGGATGGACGATTATTCGCCCGACGTGGTTGCTATAGAGCGCGTCTTCGAACGCGGCCAGGTCTCGACCGTCATGCAGACTGCGCACGTCGTAGGAGTCCTCGTGCTCGCGGCTGCCGAGCGGGATATTCCGGTGTATATGTACACACCGTCCGAAGTAAAAAAGGCCATTTCTGGCAATGGGCGCGCAGATAAGAAACAAATGACGACGATGATTACTCGTATCTTGGGGCTTACGGAGCCGCCCAAGCCGGCGGACGCAGCGGACGCATTGGCGCTGGCTGTCTGCCATTGCTGGCGGGCGCCAGCGATCGTCAGGATGGATAGTACTGGTTTAGGGCTTGGCGCAAAGACCAGTGGTGTCCGCGGGCGGGGGAAGGGTGTTCAGCCTTAGCTCGCCACACCCCACAGGTTAAGTTTGTTCATTATTAGGTCATGTTGAAAGCGCACACAGGTAGGAAGGTACGGTAGAAAATGATTGCGGCATTGCGGGGAGAAGTCCTCCACATTGGTTTAGACCACGGCGTTATTGAATGCGGCGGGGTGGGCTATAAGTTCTTGGCTACCGCAAAGACGTTGGGAACCCTGCGCCGCGGAGAAACCGCCTTTGTGCTTACTACCTTGGTGGTCAAGGAAGATGCGTTAACCCTATACGGCTTTACCAGCGATGACGACCGCGAGATGTTTCAGGTGCTGCAATCCGTGTCCGGCTTGGGGCCCAAACTCGCCCTAGCTGCGTTGTCCGTCATGGGCGCAGAAGAGCTTGCCGCAGCCATTGGCGGGGAGGATGTGAAGGCGCTGCAGTCTATTCCGGGCGTCGGCAAGCGGATGGCCCAACGCCTTACCCTGGAGCTAAAAGATAAGGTAAAGCGCTTTGCTGGAGCTCCAACGGCTGATGCGGCGCCGGCGGCAGCAAGCGGCGGTGGCCCAGTTGTCGATAGTGTCACCGAAGCCCTCCTGGGCCTAGGATTTACTGAGAAGGCGGCCCGCCCCGTGGTGGAGGCGGCATATGCCGAAGCCCCTGCGGCGGATACGTCAACCTTGCTGCGCGCGGCCCTAGCCCAGTTGGGTAAGCAGGGCTAAAAGAACACGACGTCAAGAAGACACGAAGGCTACAGCATGTCCGATATTGAGCGCACCGAGTTCAACCTCCCGGAGGGAATGAATGAGGCGCACGATTCACAGCACAATAGTGATGTGGAAGCCACCGCTCACGCCGAAGAACACGATATCGAGCGCTCCCTGCGCCCGAAATCCCTAACGGAATTTATTGGGCAGCCAAAGGTCAGGGAGCAGCTTTCCCTCGTGCTTACGGGCGCTAAGAACCGCGGGGTCACCCCGGACCATGTCCTGTTATCGGGGCCGCCCGGCCTGGGTAAGACTACGATGGCCATGATCATTTCGCAGGAACTTGGGACGTCGCTGCGCATGACCTCGGGCCCAGCGCTGGAACGAGCGGGAGACCTCGCGGCGATGCTTTCGAACCTCATGGAAGGCGACGTGCTTTTCATCGATGAGATCCACCGCATCGCCCGGCCCGCCGAAGAGATGCTCTATATGGCCATGGAAGATTTCCGCATCGATGTGATTGTGGGAAAAGGGCCGGGTGCTACCTCGATCCCGTTGGAGATCCCGCCGTTTACCTTGGTCGGGGCTACAACGCGAGCAGGAATGTTGACGGGACCGCTGCGGGATCGCTTCGGCTTTACCGCCCAAATGGAGTACTACAGCACCGAGGATCTCACCCATGTGATCAAGCGTGCGGCACATATCTTGGACGTCGCCATCGACGATGATGCCGCCGTTGAGATCGGCTCGCGTTCGCGCGGCACTCCGCGCATTGCCAACCGCCTGCTTCGCCGCGTGCGCGACTATGCGGAGGTCAATGGAACCGGGCGCATCGATCTTTCCGCCGCGCAGGGGGCGTTGGAGGTATTCGATGTTGATGAAATGGGGCTGGACCGGCTGGACCGCGCCGTCCTCAGTGCCCTGATCAATGGCCACGGCGGCGGGCCGGTGGGTGTTAATACCTTGGCCATCGCCGTTGGCGAGGAACCCTCCACCGTGGAGGAGGTGTGTGAGCCATACTTGGTTCGCGCCGGCATGATTTCGCGCACTGGGCGGGGCAGGGTAGCCACCGCAGCCGCATGGCAGCACCTGGGCCTGACGCCTCCGGATGGGGCAATTGGGCTGTTTTAAGGGCCCATGTGCACCTCGCTGGTGGGGTCCATGGGATGGAACTAGCCGATGGTTTTTGTGAACCAAACAGTCTGGCATACTGGAAAGTTATGGAAATCATCTTTCTCATAATCATTGTCATTTTGTTCATCATTCCTTCCTTTATGGCGATGCGTAAGCAACGCCAGCGCCAAAACGACATGCAATCGCTGCAAAATTCCCTGCAGAATGGGGACCGCATCGTGACCGCCGGCGGTGTCCACGGTGTGGTGCGCGGAACCACCGATACCAGTGTGGACCTCGAGGTTTCCCCGGGAGTTACCCTTACCTTTGACAAGATGGCGGTTGTTCGCACCGAAAGCGAAGCCCAGAAACTTAACCGCGGTAGTGCAGACAAAGCTGGAGAGCCGCAGCGAGACAACGGCGAGAACAATAATGATGAGGGACTCAATGGTGGGGAAGGCGAGCAGTCCTCCGACCGCTAATTCCTCGTTATCGCCCGTGCTCTCAACGAAGGCAGGCGCGGGCGTACCTTGTGCACACGGCTAGTGTTCTATGAGCCTGCAATTGGCTTAAGAGAAACGTAGAACCTGACACATTTTCGCTGAATCGCGGACCCCGTTAAGGAAAATGTTATTCCATGACGTACGATTGTGCGTTGTTAACGTGCCCGCGCCGAATCGGGCGGGCCGTATTTAATGTTTAATCACCCTGGTTTGCAGTGCACAGGAGAATATCGTTGTCCGCATCATCTCGAGGCGCTATGAAAAATAGCAACCGCCAATGGCCCAAACGCGCCCTTGCGCTTTTTGGGCTTATCGTGGTCGTTATCTATGCGCTGGTCTTTTTCACCGGAAACCGCCAAGCCACCCCAAAGCTAGGCATCGACCTGCAGGGCGGCACCCGCGTTACCTTGGCCCCACAAGGTGAAGACCCCACCCAGGACCAGCTACGGCAGGCGCGCAATATTTTGGAACAGCGCGTCAATGGCATGGGTGTGTCAGGTTCCGAGGTCGTCATTAACGGCAATACCCTCGTCATCACCGTGCCGGGCGAGGATGCCTCGCAGGCCCAGGCAGTGGGGCAGACCTCACAGCTTTACTTCCGTCCAGTGGCGCAACCCTCCGCGCCGGATATGGAAAAGCTCGACAAAGAGCTAGAGGACATGGCTAACCGCTGGGTCAAATATGGCGTCCTAGAGAAGGACGAGGCCAACAAGAAAATGGAAGACGTCACCAAGGCCGTCGCCCAACAACAAGCGCAGGCTGAGGGTAAGGAACCGAAGGACGTCAAGGCTCCGAAGGTTTCCGCGAAGCCTCTGGACGAGCCTTCTAACTCCATCGAGCAGACCGAGCGCCGCGATGAAATCACCGAGATGTTGTTAAAGGACCGCCAATCGGACGATCCGACAACGCAAGCAGCGGCCTCTTCGCTCCTTACTTGTCAGGGCTCCTCTGACCCACTGGCTGGTGCGGATGATCCGTCCAAGCCTTTTGTTACCTGTGACTATGACAGCGGCACTCCCTATGTGTTGGAGCCAGCTCCGTTGCTCAATGGCGTTAAGGATGAAGACGGTACCCGTTTGACGGGTAATGAGATTGATACCAATTCCCCGATCAACGGTGGCCTCAACCCGCAGTCTGGTCAGATGGAGATCAGCTTCTCCTTTAAGACTGGCGATGGCCCGAACGGTTCCCAGACTTGGGCTGACCTCACGCGGGACCACCTGAACGATCAGATTGCCATCACCCTTGACTCGGGTGTTATTTCGGCGCCGGTCATCCAGGGTGCTACCCCGTACGGTTCCGCTACCTCCATTAACGGTGATTTTAGCCAAGAAGAAGCCAATAACCTGGCCAATAACCTGCGCTACGGTGCCTTGCCGCTGTCCTTTGCCGGCGAAAACGGCGAGCCCGGTGGCACGGTGGAGTCCATTCCTCCGACACTGGGTAAGGCTGCGCTAGAAGCTGGCCTGTGGGCTGGCTTGGCAGGCTTGATTTTGGTCATCCTTTACTCGCTGTACTACTTCCGAGCGCTCAGTGGTGTGTCCGTCATCTTCTTGCTTGGCTCCGGCCTGCTAACCTACGGCGCCATTGTGTTGCTGGGGCGTTGGATTGGTTACTCACTCGACCTTTCCGGTATCGCAGGTTTGGTCATTGGTGTCGGTGCGACCGCGGACTCGTTCGTGGTCTACTACGAGCGCATTAAGGACGAGCTCTTAGAAGGTAGAACCTTTAGGTCCGCTACGCGGAAGGCCTGGGAGCGCTCGCGCAGTACCATCGTGACCGGTAACGCGGTGACGTTGATTGGTTCTGTCATCGTCTACTTCCTCGCCATCGGTGAGGTGAAGGGCTTCGCGTTTACCTTGGGTCTGACCACGATCTTCGACTTGGTCGTCTCCTTCTTGGTTATGGCGCCGGTGATGCAGATCATCGGCCGCCGCCCAGCGGCCGCCAAGCCATCGATGAACGGTTTGGGCGGAATTTATGCGCTAATTGAAGAGCGGCGAGAACGCGGCTATTACGGAGATTCCCGTTCTGCCGCTTCCGCGCAGCGGGAGCGCTCTACTGAAAATTCGGCATCCGTTGGCGCCGATTCGTCTGAGAGTTCTTCGCCCTCAGCAGCTGCGGAAGATGAGGAGAAATAATCATGGCCGTATCGACTAAAAATAAGATTTCGCGTTTAGATCGCCTTTATGAAGACGAGCGTGGCTATGACTTCATTGGCCACACCAAACGGTGGTACGGGATTACCGCCGCGCTCCTCGTCGGTGCCATCGTCGCCATCTTGATTCGTGGATTTACGCTCTCCCTCGACTTTGAGGGTGGCACCACCTTGTCCATGCCCGCTGGGGACTTGAAAGAAGATGAGGTAGCTACCGTCTTTGAGGACTCCACTGGCGTTGAACCGGAGCAAGTGCGCATCGTTGGTGCCGGTGATGCTGAGACGCTTGAAGTCACCTGTGAGCGCTTGAGTCAGGAGGAAGTAGACAGCGCCCGGTCCGCCATTTATGAGGAATTCCAGCCAAAGGATGAAAACGGGGAGGCCACCCCGGACGCCATTGGTTCTTCCACGGTGTCCGAATCGTGGGGTTCCTCGATTACGCAGCGCATGATCCTCGCCATGATCGTATTCCTCGTTGCAGCGACAATCTATGTGGCGGTGCGCCTGCAAAAGATTATGGCTTTTGCCGCCATTTTGGCGCTAATTATTGATGGCATCGTCATCGCCGGTATCTACGCTCTCTTTGGCTTTGAAGTTTCTCCCGCCGTCATTATCGGTTTGCTCACCGTCTTGACCTTCTCCATCTATGACTCCGTCATCGTCTTCGACAAGGTCAATGAGAACACTGCAGGGCTGGAAGGCCAACGTTCTAAGACCTACGGGGAACTGGCTAACCTGGCGATTAACCAGACGGTCATGCGTTCCATTTCCACCTCCATCATTTCCGCGCTGCCTATTATCGCGTTGTTCGTCATCGCCGTATGGCTTATGGGCATCGGTACGCTGCGCGATTTGGCCCTGATCCAGCTCATCGGCGTTATCGAGGGTATTTTCTCCTCGATTTTCTTAGCCACCCCGCTGGTGGTGACGTTTGCTAATTGGACCAAGCGCGTCAAACAGCACACGCAACGTGTGCTGGATTACCGCGCGGGTAAGTCTGAGGATGGTGAACCAGCGGAGGCGGGTTCTGCAAAGCGCAAGGTGGTCACGCCTTCCGATGTCGGGGCCAAGACGCACAAGGAAGTAGTAGAAGAGCAATCTGATCACGGCAGCAGCGCCTCCGGCCATACCGGTGCTACGTGGCGCCCGGGGCGCTAAACGACCTTAAACACGGCATAATCAGGCAGAGTAAGGCTTGGTCTTTTTAGGAGAAAAGGGGTTGTGCGTACCGTGGAACGCAGATTAGGCACCACACGGTGGTGGGGTCGCCGTCCCAAAATCACAGTAGTTGCGGCAGGGCTTTCCGCCCTTGCGTTGGCAGCGGCCTCGTGCAGCAGTGGCGAATCCGATAGCGGTGACCAATCCGCGCCCAGCGATCCGGAGTCCTATAACTACACCGGATATATGGTCAACTCCCAGCTGGCAACGACGAATGCCGGTACCGCCTTTGGCAGCACCACTTCAGCGGCACAGCTTTCGACGCGCCTTTATCCCGGCCTTTTTGTGCCGGGGCCCTCTGGACAGCTTATTCCCAATGCGGATTTAGTAGAGACCGAGGAGCTTCCGCCCGCAGGAGATAGCGATCAGGAAAGCGTGCGTTTGACGCTAGCCGATGACGCCACGTTCTCCGATGGCACCCCCGTTACCTGCGATGATTACCTGCTTGCCTATAAGGCTGGCACGCACCCAGTTGAATTTGCCTCGCATATGCCGCTGATGAATGACATCGCGGATATCGAGTGCGCACCGCACAGCAAGGCCTTTACGCTGACTTTCCAGAAAGACCAGGGACATCGGTGGCGCCAAATGTTTGGTCCTGGCACCGTCATGCCTGCACACGCGCTTGCGCAGAAGGCGGATTTGACCGTAGAAGAACTCAATGCGGCCTTGCACGCGGAAGACATGGCGACGCTGCAGCCGGTAGCGGATTTGTGGCGCTACGGTTTTTCCACCGCCAAGGATGACTTTGACCCCGAGTTGCAGGTGTCTTACGGCCCATTTACCGCGGATAAGGTTGGCCATTCTGGCGAGATTTTCTTAAAAGCCAATGAGCAGTATCGCGGTGACAAACCTGCCTTGGATCGCCTCGTCGTTTGGCCGAGTACTGCCGACGCACAGGAACTCGCGGATAAGGGCGTTCTCAAGGTGGCAGATTCCGCCACTGCAGCGCCTGACTGGCTCTCAGGGAACGGGGGCAAGGACGCAGAATCCGAGGAAGGCAACGAAGCCCCCGAATCCAAAAACGGATCTGACTCGAATAAAGAAGGCAACTCCAATGGGGAGGACCCCGCGGGCGCAGAGAAAACCGAGTTTGAGACGACCACCGAGGTGGGCCTGCAAACCGACACGCTGACGCTATCGCAGGTTGGGATTTTTGCAGAACCTTCCGCTAGGAAGGCATTCGCTGCCTGCGTGGACCAAGCAGCTATGGCGCAAAAGAGCTCCGAAGTATCTGGTGTCGATGTTCCACCGGCTTATCTGCGCACCGTCTCTGTCGAGGATCCGGTAGCCCAAACACTAGGATCGGTGGCGAAGGATCACGAGGGAACGGACATGACTGCGGCTGGCCAGTTGAACGGGACCACCATCAAGGTGGGCTACGTTGGCCCAGATAAGCGCTATCAGGCGATGGTCGAAGCGCTGCGCGCCTCCTGTGAACCGGCGGGCATTACCATCGAGGATGCTGCGGATGAACACTTATCGCAGTTTTATCTCAACCCTGATCCAGAAACGGGGGAGCCAACCATCGACGCCTTCTTGGGAGCGGTCGATCCGCTGACCGAGTACTCCGCCGCTGACTCCAGCATCAAAAATTCGGTGCAGCTCAAAGAGCAGGAAGAACGGCTCTGGGACAGCGTTCCCTCTATTCCAGTCGCCGCACAGCCGCGTGTGTTCATTGTTCACCGCGACGTGGAGGGTGTCCTGCCGTACACTGGCATCTCGGGCATCGGCTGGAATATGGACCGGTGGCGCGTATCGGCACAAGAATCTGTGGAAAAAGCCTAGGCCTTATCCACTCTTAAATTAATTCTCGCTATTTAGTTTCAAGGAAGATGATGACTTCTCACTATGAATCAGCAGCACAAGCTTTACGCGATAAAGTGCGCCTTGTGCAGGATTTTCCGGAAAAAGGAATTCTTTTTGAAGACCTCACACCGGTATTAGCCGATCCTGAGGCATTTCAAGCCGTTGTTGACGGACTCGCGGCCGCGTGTGAGGAGCTGGGAGCGGATCTCATTGGTGGCTTAGATGCCCGCGGGTTCCTGCTGGGCTCTGCCGTGGCGTACAAGTTGGGTCTGGGCATTTTGGCCATTCGTAAACAGGGCAAGCTTCCGCCGCCGGTATATACCGAGGAATACGAGCTGGAATATGGCTCGGCCGCGCTGGAGATTCCAGCCAGTGGCGTCGATGTGAAGGGCAAGCGCGTGGTGCTTGTCGATGATGTCTTGGCTACCGGCGGCACCCTCCACGGCGCCAAGCTGCTTCTTGAGTCTGCGGGCGCCGAGGTAGCGGGCAACGTCGTGGTGCTCGAAGTTAAGGGGCTTAACGGCCGTGAACGCTTATCGGGCCCGCCGCTCATTGTGCTCGATGACGCTGACTAAGATGGTGTGTCTAAGCTAGATCACACGATCTGGAAAGACTCTGCAGTCAGCAATATAGGCTGCGGCATTGTGAAGGGCGGTAGAGATGGCCACGGATAAGTCAGCAAAACGCCAGGCTAATAACGGGATGCGGAGCATGTCTGCCCGGCTTGCCCGGTCACTGACCGGTGGTCGGGTCAAGATTAACCCGGTGCTCGATCCCCTCATGTCCATTCACCGGAAATTCCACCCCAAGGCGGATGCGGAACTACTCAATGCTGCCTATAACACCGCAGAAAGGTTGCACGAGGGGGTATTCCGCAAGTCGGGTGAGCCGTATATTACGCACCCCCTTGCCGTAGCCACGATTGCCGCGGAAATTGGTATGGATACCACCACCATCGTTGCAGCGCTCTTGCACGATACGGTGGAGGATACCGATTACACGCTGGAGGATCTGACCCGAGACTTCGGGACCGAAGTGGCCCGGCTCGTTGATGGCGTGACCAAGCTGGACAAGGTGGCCTTGGGTGCTGCGGCGGAGGCCGAGACCATCCGTAAGATGATCGTCGCCATGGCCAACGATCCGCGCGTCCTCGTCATTAAGGTCAGCGACCGGCTGCACAATATGCGCACCATGCGCTTCTTGCCGCCGGAAAAGCAGGCCAAAAAGGCGCGCCAAACGCTCGAGGTTATTGCCCCCTTGGCTCACCGGCTGGGCATGGCGAGCGTGAAATGGGAACTAGAGGATCTGTCTTTTGCCATCCTCTATCCCAAAAAGTACGACGAAATCGTGCGCATGGTGGCAGAGCGCGCGCCCTCGCGCGATCGCGCCCTGAAGGAAATCATCAACCAAGTGGGCGCCGCCTTAAAGGAAAATGGCATCGAGGCCGAAGTAATGGGCCGGCCGAAGCATTACTGGTCTATCTATCAAAAGATGGTCGTGCGCGGCCGCGAGTTTGCGGAGATCTTCGACTTGGTGGGCATCCGCGTATTGGTGGATGATATCAATAGCTGTTACGCCGCCATTGGTGTTGTGCACTCCATCTACCAGGCCCTGCCTGGGCGTTTTAAGGACTATATTTCCTCCCCGCGCTTCGGCGTCTACCAGTCTTTGCACACCACAGTGCTCGCGGATGGCGGAGCAACCCTTGAGGTGCAGGTCCGCACGCACGAGATGCACTACAACGCCGAATTCGGCGTCGCTGCGCACTGGCGCTATAAGGAAACAAAGGGAAAGAATTCTGGGCACCAAGAAGAGGTGGACCAGATGGCTTGGATGCGTCAGCTGCTGGACTGGCAGAAGGAAGCGGCAGACCCCAATGAATTCCTTGATTCCCTGCGCTATGACCTGACGGCGCGCCAGATCTTCGCCTTTACCCCGAAGGGCGATGTGGTGGATCTGCCGGCGGGCTCTACTCCGGTCGATTTCGCCTACGCCGTGCATACGGAGGTTGGCCACCGCTGCATTGGTGCCAAGGTTAACGGTAAATTGGTGGCGCTAGAATCGCCACTGAAATCCGGCGACAAGGTAGAAATCTTTACCTCCAAGGATCCCAATGCCGGTCCATCGCGCGATTGGCAGGAATTCTTGGTCTCCCCGCGGGCGAAGGCAAAGGTCCGCCAGTGGTTTGCCAAGGAAAGGCGTGAGGAGCATCTTGAAGCCGGGCGCGATGCCTTGGCTACTGAGGTGCAGCGCGGCGGCTTGCCGATGCACCGCCTGTTTACCGCCAGCTCCATGAAGCAGGTGGCAGAACAGTTGCACTATTCTGATGTCGATGCCCTGTACACTGCCATCGGCGCAGGACACGTCTCCGCACAACACGTGGCCAACCAATTGGTCGCTATGTTCGGCGACCGCGATGATGCCGTGGATGCGCTGGCTTCTCGAACCCCGCTGTCGGAGCTCGAGCATTCTCGCGTGCAGCATACCAAGGACTCCGCCTCCGGCACGGGCATCTTGGTGGAGGGAAGCCCCGATGTCATGGCCAAGCTCGCGAAGTGCTGCCAGCCGGTGCCCGGGGACGCTATTTTCGGCTTCGTCACCCGCGGCGGGGGAGTCTCCGTGCACCGTGCGGACTGCGCCAACGCGGAAAAGCTCAAATCCGAACCGGAACGTATGTTGAAGGTCGAATGGTCCTCAGGTACCTCTTCTACCGGCGCCTTTTCCGCCACGCTGCAACTTGAGGCATTGGACCGTCAGGGCTTGCTGTCTGAGCTAACGCGGGTACTAAGTGACCAGAACATTAATGTGTTGACGATGAATTCGAACCGCGGCGAGGACCAAATTGCCACGATGCGTTTTACCTTCTCTGTCTCGGATACCAAACAGCTGGGTTCCTTGATGACGACGCTGCGCAATACCGAGGGCGTCTTTGACGTCTACCGCGTGACCGCGTGACCGCTTGATAGCCTGGCTACCTCCCTTCGCGGTTGCTTGGTAGAGCAACGCGCGGGCTACGGACACATGACGATTGTGTGAATTCTGGGCGGAGGAGAGGTAAAAGACCAGTTCACGGCTGGGGTGCTTCCTGCGAGTTGGTTAAGAAAGCGGTATATATTGTCTGAATGCCTTCTACCACACAGGAGTAATTATGCAGTTCCGCCGCATCGACCAGTTGGTGGCCGCCACCACTGTCACCGCCGTCGCGCTCTCCGGCACACACGCCCTAGCGCAAGAGAACACGACTACCATCTCGGTTACCAATATCACCGACTTGCACGGTCACCTGGAAGATGGCCTGAGCGAGCCTGCTAAGGCGGGCGATGAGATTGGTGTGGCTCGCCTGCAATCGCTTATCAAGCAGGTCAACGAAGGCCAGGAGTTCAACCTCACCTCTTCGGGCGATAACGTGGGCGGTTCTGCATTCGTCTCGGCCATCTCGGATGACAAATACACCCTGGAAGCGCTCAATGCCATGGGGATGAAGGTCACCGCGGTGGGCAACCACGAATTCGACAAGGGCACCGAGGACCTAACTGATCGTATCCAGCCCGCTTCTGACTATCCCATCCTCGGCGCCAATGTATTAAAAGACGGCAAGCCGCTCTTGGATGCCTCTCATGTGGAAGAAATCGACGGCGTGAAGGTCGGCTACGTCGGCACCGTCACCCAAAACACCAAGTTCAAGGTATCTGCGGCAAAGATTCCGGGCGTTACCTTTACCGATCCCGTTGAGGCAACGAATAAGGAAGCAACCCGCTTGAAGGAAAGCGGCGAGGCAGATGTCGTGGTCTCCCTCTTCCACGAAGATGCAGAGGAATACGCAAAGGGCTTTAATAAGGACGTCGATATCCTCTTTGGTGGCGATACCCACCAGACCACCCAGGGCACGGTTGAACGCGACGGCGCGCTGCCACTGCAGTGGGCGCAAGGCTACGAGTACGGCAAGCTGCTTAACGATGCCGATATTACCTTCGACAAGGCCGCGGGCAAGGTGAAAAGCATTGATCTCAAGCAGTACGACGCGACTGCTGCGGCGCAGGTAGAGCCGGATGCGGAGATTGGGGGCATCGTTAAGAAGGCAGAGGATGAGGCCGAGGTAGAAGGCTCGAAGAGCGCTGGCACAGTCGAAACCGACTTGTTCCGCGGCTCCGATGAGGGGCAAAAGCCAGGCTCCAACCGCGGTGTCGAGTCCACCCTGAATAACTTCATCGCGGAAGGGCAGCGTTATGCCTTGAGCAAGCAGGTAGGCGAGGACATCGACCTCGGCGTGATGAATGCCGGCGGCGTGCGCGCCGATTTGCAGGGTGGCGATGTCACGTACAAAGACATCTCTGAGGTCCAGCCGTTTGGTAACTCCGTTATTACCGCGAAGGTCTCCGGCAAGGACTTCATCACCGCACTGGAAAATCAGTGGCAGGAGGGTAGTAGGCCGCTTCTTGCCATGGGGCTGTCCAATAATGTCCAGGTGGTCTACGACCAAAAGGCGTCCCACGGTGAGCGCGTCAAGGCCGTGACCGTTAATGGCGAGCCCCTCGACCCGAATAAGGACTACTCCATCGCGCTTTCTTCCTTCCTCGCTTCCAGCGGCAGCGAAAAGGGTGGCGATGGCTACTTCGAGGCAGGCTCCATCAAGGACAAAAACGATGTGGGATACATGGACGCCCAAGCCATGATCGATTACATCGCGTCCGGCGAATCTCAGGTCCGCAAGGGACAGGGTCAAATCGGCGCCCACATCGATGGCGATATTGCCCCAGGCAAAGAAATAACCGTCGATCTGTCCAGCTTGAACTACACCAGTGAGGGCGAGCCAATGGCTAAGACCGTTACGGTGAAGTTGGGGGATGAGGAAGTATCTGCCGATATTGACAACTCCAAGCAGGAAGGCGATGACCAATTTGGCGAGCGCGGACGTGCGCAGGTCACGCTGACCGTTCCAGAAGGCCTGACTGGCTCC
This sequence comes from Corynebacterium sp. KPL2850, assembly GCF_040225855.1. Classification (NCBI taxonomy): domain Bacteria; kingdom Bacillati; phylum Actinomycetota; class Actinomycetes; order Mycobacteriales; family Corynebacteriaceae; genus Corynebacterium; species Corynebacterium sp. KPL2850. The sequence continues at coordinate 27,616 of NZ_JBEHFV010000018.1, read as the reverse complement.
CAGAACCTAGAAATCACCACCGATGCTGGCACGCAAGCAATCCTGCCCGTGGAATTGGGTGACGCCGATGGTGCCCCGAAGGTACCGCAAGGTTCCTCCTTTGGTGGTGCAGCCCTTGCCATTGTGGCGGTACTAGCGGCAGGAATCGCCATTATTGGATTGAACCCCCAGTTGCTGCCTGCACCACTGCGGGCGTTCTTTGATGACCTGCGCAAGACCTTTCACATTTAATTAAGAATCCAATCCCGCGGATACACGTAAAGCGCTTTTCCTCGCTTACAAGGAGGAAAAGCGCTTATTTTTCTGTGCTGTGTGTTGCATCCTAGTAACCTCAAAAGCCGTGGATATCTTTGAACGGTTTTTACGCGAGGCTACTTTTCAACTAGGGATCGAGCTTCATCGAGTTCCCGTGGTTATGTTGTCAACATTAGGCATCTATCTTGCCTTTATGGTCTTGGTAAAAATTTTTGGTTCCCGCGTATTGACCTCCATGACGGCCTCTGACGCGATCATCATTATTATGTTCGGTGCCGTTGCCGGGCGTGTGATCATCGGCGTTCCGCCCACATTAGCGGCGGGTGTTATTGGGCTGACAACGCTGATGGCCCTGGAAGCGGCGTTCGGTACCATCCGCAAGGTGGTGAAGTGGACGCGGTTTTTGGATCGCCGCCCCGTTCTCATCGTCTTTCAGGGCGAGATGATTGACGATAACCTCACCGTTTCGCACATCACTCGCTCTGACGTGTATTCCGCGGTGCGAAAGGCTGGTTTAGCCCGTATGGAAGACGTTCAGATCATGGTTTTAGAGCCCACCGGGCACATATCTGTCATCAAGAATGGTCAGGAGATAGACCCGAACATCTTTAAAGACCTTGTTGGTTCTGGGTATATCAATCAGGCAAAAGAGTCTTAAAGAATTGATAGAGGGGGGTGAGAACTTAAGAACTACTTGCCGTACAACCGCCGCGCAGATAAATAAGAGCACGGCGGTTAATCGCCTTCAATGCGCGTTAATGCCTAGAAAGGGAGTTTGAAGTTCTTTAGTAAGTCATCAATGTTGATGTATTTATTAGCGAATGCGAAGAGCGTACCCAGAGCACCGACAGCAGCAGTTAGGACTTCAATCCAAGCCTTGACGGATTCAGGATTCGCGTCCTTTGAAGACAAGGCTTTCGTACTCTTGGCGTCGTTTTCCTTATTTGCGTCCGAATCAACCTCCTGGTCAGGAGTACCGGTGGAGGCAGTAGAAGAGACCTGAGCGACGGTATCTACCTCCTCTGCGGCGGCGGCCATGGTGCCAGCGAGAGTAACGGATAGGGCGGTTGCGCCGGCGAGTAAGGCCTTGCGGGAGAAAAGCTTCATTGTGGTTCCTGTCAAGCTTGTGGTGTTCAAATTTTTTAGATATTAGACGGCTGTGTAGCTGTCTGAACTACCCAAGCAAATTTTAATAAAAAAGATTGTCAATAAGGAATGGGGGTGTTTGAAAGGGGTGATTCATGCAGATGGTGTGAACAGGAAGGAAAAGGTTCCTGAAGTTGAGTGCAGGTAGAAGGCGATAAACACAATGAAGCGCATATGAAAATGCCCCTGCGCCACGCCACGATTTAGTTCGTGCGTTGCGCTGGGGTGAGGAAAAGGTAGAGGGAATGGAGGGAGGCATCGGCAAGCGCCGATGCCGCAGACTAGGCCTTTACCGTAGCCTTTTTGATCTTTACCTCTTCTGCAGGCTTGCCATCCTTCTGGCCGCCTGGATTGTCACCTTGATTACCGGTGTCTACGCCGGCCTTGGCAATCTTGTCTAGGGTCTTTAAGCCATCTTCGGTGATGGTGCCGAAGTAGGTGTAGTTAGGAGGTAACTCCGAGTCATCGTAGTTAAGGAAGAACTGGGAGCCGTTGGTATCCGGACCGCTATTGGCCATAGCAACGGAGCCGCGGGGGTAGACAACGGGGTTTTGTGCGTCCTCGTCATCAGTTTCATCGGTGGGGTATTCATCAGCAAAGCTGAAGCCTGGGCCGCCGGAACCGGAACCGGTGGGATCGCCGCATTGGAGCACATTCAAGCCACCAGAGGTCATGCGGTGGCAGACGGTGTCATCGTAGAAGCCGGAGTCAGCCAGTTCCGAAATGGCGTGGGTGGTGCAAGGCGCGGTGGCGCGGTCTAGGTCCATCTCGATCGGGCCCTGGGTGGTATCGAAGGATACGGTGACAGTGCCCTCGGTGGAAATATCCTTGCCGTCGGGCTTCTTGGCACCGTGGCCATCCTGCCCATTGTCCTCATACTCGCACTGAACGGTTGCCGGCAGGGCTTCCGCGCGCTTGCCGCTCAAGGGCTCTGCCTTGGGGGTTTCCTGCGTGGTCTGAGCTTCCGAGGTATCTTCCGCCTGGATGTCGCCCTCAGAGCCATCGCGGGTGGAGAGGAAGTAAATTCCTCCCGCGATGCCGAGGATGACGACGAGCGAGGCTAAGGCGACACCAAAAGGACGAGTCTTTTGTTTGCGGTCACGGGACTTTAGCTCGCGGTCGAGCTTGTGCAGCGCGTCTTCTCCGCGCTTTTTATTATCTGGCACCGTGGGACAACCTTTCTAGCGATTATCGGTGACGTGTCTCAACTAGGACGATTTTAGCGGCTTTGCGGACGTGGGGCTGACTTGGCTCGGGGATTGGCATCAGCAATAAGCGGTGAGCTATAGCGGGGAAGCAAAAGTATCAGTACGCTCGGGGCCATGGCTGAAGTTAAATTTTCTGACGAACCTACCCAAACCGCTGGTGAACTTCCCGCAGTAGGGGAGCCCATCCCAGAGTTCACCCTCGTTGGCACCGACCTTTCTGAGGTCACCAATAAGGATTTCGAGGGCAAGCGCCTCGTTATCTCGATTTTCCCTTCCATCGATACGGGCGTGTGCCAGCAGCAGCTGCGCACCTTTAATGAAAAGGCTGCGGGCCTAGACAATACCGTTGTCTTGTCCGTCTCCCGCGACCTACCCTTCGCGCTGGATCGTTTCTGCGCCGCAGAGGGCATTGAAAACGTGGACACCGCGTCCGATTTCCGCTCCGATTTTGGCGAGAAGTTCGGCGTGACCTTGCAAGGCTCCCCACTCAAGGGCCTATTGGCACGCTCCGTTGTAGTCACCGACGCTGACCACAAGGTCATCTACAACGAGTTGGTGCCAGAGGTAACCACTGAGCCGGACTACGACAAGGCTCTTGCCGCCTTGCAGTAAAGCTTTAAGCCGGCAGGCTCATTAAATCCAGCACCCAGCCTTTCCCACAACCCTCCGTGGCTGTGGGCGCGAAGGCTGGGTGCTTTTTACATGCTTGCTTCGTACTAGAATCCAGAGTGCCGATGCGATCAGGGAGGCGCGATGGGTGCGAGCCTCGTTAGACTTGAGCCATGGACATTAAAGGATTTACTGCGGGCCCATTTCGCACGAATACCTATATCGCGGCGGAGGGAAAGCGCGCCTTCATCGTGGATCCGGGCATGGATTCCATGTCGCAGGTTATATCGCACGACTATGACTATGAAGCTATCGTGCTCACGCACGGCCACATTGACCACACCCGCGAGGCCGGGGATTTGGCGCAGAAGCTCGATATCCCCGTTTATATTCATCCTGCAGATAAGTTCATGTTGGATTCTGGGGAGGGTGTCTCCGCCCAGGCACAGGAGCTATTCCAAGCCTCGAGCATGGTACCCATTGCCGATCTCCGCGAACTCCACGGTGGGGAAGAACTAGAGCTAATCGGGCATACATTCACCCTCCAGCACGCCCCTGGCCATTCGCCGGGGTGTGTATTGATCATTTCGGATACTTTTGCCCTTACCGGTGACGTACTTTTTGCCGGGGGAATGGGGCGCGTTGATCTTCCGGATTCTAATCCACAGGCCATGCTGGATTCATTGGCGGGGCCGGTGTGGGATTTAGACGATGAGCTGGACATTCTTCCCGGCCACGGCCCAACCTCAACCATGCGTCAGGAGAGGGCGACCAACCCATTCCTGCGAAAATCCCATGGGGTAGTCTAGTGACCATGAGTGAAGAGAAGCGGTTCCAGGCACTGTCCGCACCGAAGGGTGTGCCAGATTATTACCCACCAGAGTCTGCGACTTTTTATAAGGTCCGCCAGACCATGGTGGAACAGGCGCATCTTTCCGGCTTTCAGCACATTGAATTGCCCATTTTTGAAGATACCGCGCTCTTTGCCCGCGGCGTGGGCGAATCTACCGACGTGGTCTCCAAGGAGATGTACACCTTTGCAGATCGCGGTGATCGCTCTGTGACCTTGCGCCCAGAGGGAACGGCGGGCGTTATGCGCTCGGTCATTCAACACAATTTGGATCGCGGTCAGCTGCCAGTGAAGCTAAACTACAGCGGGCCGTTCTTCCGCTATGAGCGCCCGCAGGCAGGGCGCTACCGCCAGCTTCAGCAGGTTGGCGTGGAAGCCATTGGCGTCGACGATCCAGCATTGGATGCTGAGGTCATCGCCTTGGCGGATCGCTCCTACAGGGCCTTGGGTCTTAGCGGTTTCCGCTTGGAATTGACCAGCTTGGGCGACCGGAATTGCCGGCCCGCCTACCGCGAAAAGCTGCAGGAATTCTTGTTCAAGCTGGACCTAGATGAAGAAACCCGCCGCCGCGCGGAAATCAACCCTTTGCGCGTCTTGGACGATAAGCGCCCGGAAATGCAGGAGCAGCTTGCCGATGCCCCCTTGATGCTCGACTACCTCGATGCCGAGTGCCGCGAGCACTTTGAGACCGTCACCGGCATGCTGGAGGATATGGGCGTTGCATACGAAATCAACCCCCGTATGGTGCGCGGCTTGGACTACTACACCAAGACTTGCTTTGAATTCGTCCACGATGGCCTGGGTGCGCAATCCGGTATTGGCGGCGGCGGCCGCTACGACGGCCTGATGGCGCAGCTTGGCGGGCAAGATCTCTCGGGCATCGGCTATGGCCTCGGCGTTGACCGCGCCATCCTCGCCCTAGAAGCGGAGGGAATCACTCTGGAAGGCAGTGATTCCCGCGTGGACGTCTATGGAATTGCCTTGGGTACAGCGGCCAAGCGCCGCATGACTGGCATCATCAATGACCTGCGCAAGGCAGGAATCGCCGCGGATATGTCCTTTGGCGATCGCGGCCTCAAGGGTGCGATGAAGGGCGCCGACCGCGCAGGTGCGCGATTTGCTCTGGTCTTGGGAGAACAAGAACTAGAAAACGGTACCGTTGCCGTGAAGGACTTGGCCGCACACGAGCAGCGCGATGTTGAGTTATCGCAGCTGGTTGCCACTCTGGGGCAGGATCTAGAAGGCTAAGAGTAGGCTTAAAGAAAAAGGGCACCGAAGAAATTTGGTGCCCTTTTTGTGTGTTTTCGACCCTTCTTAGCACTCCACCTGGGAGACGCTAAAGCCCATCGTCTTGGCCAAGCCGCCGAGGGAGGTCTCCTTGTACTTGGAGAGCATATCGCGGCCTGTATCTGCCATGGTTTGTACTGCGTTATCGAGGGTGACGTGGTGGGTGCCTTCGCCCATCATTGCCATGCGAGCGGCGTTAATGGATTTCACTGCGCCGATGGCATTGCGCTCGATACAAGGGATCTGCACCAGGCCGCCTACCGGGTCACAGGTAAGGCCGAGATTGTGCTCAAGGGCGATCTCTGCGGCATTTTCTACCTGGGCAGGCGTAGCGCCGAGGAGTGCTGCCATTCCTGCAGCGGACATGGATGAGGCGGAGCCGACTTCGCCCTGGCAGCCGACCTCGGCGCCGGAAATGGAGGCGTTCTGCTTGATGATCATGCCGATTGCGCCGGCGGTGAGCAGGTAACGGCGTGCGGATTCGCGGCAGAAGCCACCGTGGAAGTCGCGCGCATAGTGCAGCACTGCGGGGATGATGCCGCAGGCGCCGTTGGTGGGCGCGGTAATAACGCGGCCGCCCGCAGCGTTTTGCTCGTTGACCGCTAAGGCGAAGAGGTTGACCCATTCCATGGCGGAAAAGCCAGAGTGTGGGTCATTCTTCTGCTCGAGCAGCTGCGCATACATCTTGGGGGCGCGCCGCGGCACGCGGAGGCCACCCGGCAGCAAGCCCTTGGTGGAAATGCCATCGGTCACGCATTCGCGCATGATGTCCCATACAAGATCCAAGTGGCGCAGGACATAATCCGCGCCGCCGTCCTCTTTGTGAAGCACTTCCTCATTGGCAAGGACGATTTCCCAAATATCTTTGTCATTGGCCTCGCACAGATTGAGTAGTTCTTCGCCGGTGGTGAATTCATAGGGCACGGTATCTTCGACGGTTGCCGCGGCAACGCCGGCGGGTACTTCGTGGCTATCGGCCATCTCCGCGTCTAATTCTTTGCGGGAGAGGATGAAGCCACCGCCGACGGAGAAGTACTGTTCGTCTTCAGCCAGGATATTGCCCTCTGCGTCCCAGGCCTTAAAGATCATGCCATTGGGGTGCTGGGGTAGTGGCTCGTTATCAAAGGTGATTTCGTAGTCGACGGTGCCAGACGGGCCAGAGATGGTGCCTTCGCTGGGGATTGTGCCGCCGGCTTGCGGCTCGGCATCGATGGGAACGGTCAGCGGCTCCCAGCCGGCGAGTCCTAGGATGACGGCGCGGTCGGAGGCGTGGCCGCGCCCAGTGGCGGACAGCGAACCGCGCAGCTCCGCCGAGACGCGGGCGGGATGGGTATTGAGGGATTCTAGAAATTGCTTCGCGGCGCGCATCGGCCCAACCGTGTGAGAGGAGGATGGGCCAATGCCGATGGCGAAAATGTCAGTAACGCTAATAGTCATGGTGAAAGCCTTAAGAAACCTTTCTTCGTAGCAAGAGAGTTATCAGTCCAAGAGCGTGAAAAAGAGATTTTCTCAGGCGCGGGGATTCGGGTCGAACATTCTAAAATTCAAGCGTAGAGAAATATGTGACATGTATCAATTTTAGAATATGCGATAGGTATTGCGGCGCTAGTGCTTTCCGTCGTATTGGGACAAAATTTCCTCGAAAGGCAGAAACTCTTCGTCCACTCCGATTCCGGTAGGGCGGGAATGGGGGCTGGGTCTGGGGGCATCGGCAAGCCCGGCGACCCGATCCGTGGGGCGGATCATCTGATCCGCAAGTTGCGTTGCGGCGCGCTCGATACGGCTGCGAATGCGCGCGCCCTCGGCGGTGCCCAGATCCTCGGTTGCCTGGAAAATGCCGGTAGGAACGACGTGGGCGTGCAGGTAATTCAACAGGGGGCGCAGCGCATAGTCCAAGATGAGCGCGTGGCGCGGTGAACCGCCCGTAGCGGCAACGATGGTGGGCAGTTCCTCCAAGGCGTGGGCATCCAGGACGTCAAAAAACATCTTGAACAGCCCGGAGTAGCTTCCTTGGAATGCGGGCGTGACGGCAATAAAGCCATCAGCCGTAGACAGCAGCTCTTTTGCTTCATCCAGTTGGGGCGTTGGAGCCGCCCAATTGGTCATGGCTGTGGCCAATTCAGAAGCAAGGGTGCGCACCTCAATGATGTGGGTGTTTACGCCCTCTCCGCGCGCGGAAATCTTCGCCTCGGTGGCTTCTGCAATAGTCTCAGCTAACTGCCGGGTAGATGATGGCTCCGATAGCCCGGCCGTGAGGACAACCAAAGAGCGCATTGCTTAGTCCTCCTTTCCAGGGCTTACACGAAAGTGCGGGGAATCTGGGTGCTGCTTGAGCGTGGCATGCGTTGGCGGATCCGAGGGTACATGGTCCGGTCGTCGCTGCTCAAAGCGCCGGCGAAGCTCCGGTACTACTTGTGTGCCAAGAATTTCTATCTGCTTGAGTACTACTTCTTGCGGCAGCCCGGCGTGATCGATGAGGAAGAGCTGGCGTTGGTAATCGCCCACGTAGTCCGCAAATTTCAGGGTGCGCTCAATAACCTGCTCCGCAGTGCCCACGGTCAGCGGGGTGTAGTCAGTAAATTCCTCCAGGCTCGGTCCGTGCCCGTACACGGGGGCGTTATCGAAGTACGGGCGGAAGAACTTCTTTGCTTCCTCTTCAGTATCGCCAATGAATACCTGGCCGCCGAGCCCCACGATGGCTTGGTCGGCCTGGCCGTGGCCATAGGAGGCGAAGCGGCGCCGGTACATGTTGACCATCTTGGCCGTGTGTTCTTGATTCCAGAAAATATTATTGTGGAAGAACCCGTCGCCGTAATAGGCGGCTTGTTCTGCAATCTGCGTAGAGCGAATGGAGCCGTGCCATACAAACGGCGGGACGCCATCAAGGGGAGCCGGGGTAGAGGTAAACGACTGCAACGGAGTGCGGAATTTGCCCTCCCAGTTGACGCTATTTTCGCGCCACAGGCGGCGCAGCAAGTGGTAATTTTCCACGGCCAAGGGGATGCCTTGGCGGATATCTTTGCCAAACCACGGGTAGACAGGGCCGGTATTGCCGCGCCCCATCATCAAGTCCACGCGGCCGCCGGAGAGGTGTTGCAAAAAGGCGTAATCTTCGGCGATCTTTACCGGGTCATTGGTGGTAATCAGCGTCGTGGAGGTAGAAAGCTGCAGGCGCTTAGTCTGCGCTGCGATATAGGCTAGGTGGGTCGTCGGAGAAGACGGAACGAAGGGCGGATTGTGGTGCTCGCCGGTGGCGAAGACATCGAGCCCTATCTCTTCCGCCTTGAGCGCGATTTCCGTAATATTGCGGATTCGCTCCGCCTCTGATGGGGTTTCGCCCGTCGTTGGATCGGTGGTGACGTCTCCGACCGTGAAAATGCCAAATTGCATGGTATCCCTTTCTACCCTTGCTGCGTACCTGTAATCATTGTACGTGACATGTCAACAACAAGGAAGGGGGAGATTATTCCCAGCGGGGTAAAGAAGGGCCGGGAGTTAGCTATAGACCCCGCGCCCCAAGGTGTCGCACTCAGCCATCCGGCCGGAATTATAACCAGCAAGGAATGCCCGCTGGCGTTGCTCGGAGGAGCCGTGCGTCCACGCATCGGGTTGGACCTGCCCGGTGGAACGGCGCTGAATATTATCGTCACCCACAGCCTGCGCCGCGGTGACAGCGTCAGCGACCTGCTGCTGAGAAATCGGCTCCAGCAGCGCATCCTCGCCCTTATCCGCGTGGGAAGCCCAAATACCGGCGTAGCAATCTGCTTGGAGCTCGATCTTTACCGCATTGGAATCCGCGCCGGGGTCGTTATAGTCAGAAAGCTGCAGCGTGCCCTCGAGCTGCTGAATATGGTGACCAAACTCGTGGGCGACGATGTACATCTGCGCGAATGGGGCATTGTGCGCGCCGTAGTTGCTCAGTGAATCGAAAAACGTGGTGTCAAAATACGCCGATAAAACGGCCCCGTGGCTGAAGACGCAGTGCCGCAGCCGGAATTAGTAGAGCCATTAAAAATCACCCGGCCAGGGTTGGTGTATTCGATGCCGGCTTGCTCGGGTAGCTCGGCGGTCCAGACATTATCCACGCTCATGGCGGTAAACATGACCCGGCAGTCATCGTATTTATTGCCGTCTTCTGCCGTTTGGCAGTGATCAAAGGCGGAACCATCGGCACCGGAGTGGGTGCCGGATTGGGACTGCTCATTGCCCAGGAGGGCGCCAATATCTGAGGGGTTTCCGCCCAATAAGAGGTAGAGCCCTACAAGCACGACGGAACCAATGCCGCCGCCTATGGCGAGGCCACCGCCACCGCCGGAGGTTGCGCGCTGGCCATCGAAATCGGCACCAGATTTAAAGGTCATGTCTAGATAGTGCCACACCTTTTCGGCCGCGGCAGTGCGCAGCGAGGCCATTTATTCCCGGCGGGGTTAGCGGTGCCGGGGCTGCTTGCCTGCGCGGTGGCTTAAGTGGGCTTAATAGGGGCGAAAGTGGCGGTGGGATGTAGAATTGGCCAAGTTCCTAGTCTTGTGCTTGGTTGGGCGCGCGCTGTTTACGCGTGGCTGGACCCGCAAGTAACTCCATTTCAGAAGGGATTGAATTATAGTGCTGCGTACCCATTTGGCCGGTGAGCTCCGCAAAGAACTGGCAGAAGAGACCGTAACCCTAACCGGTTGGGTATCTCGTCGCCGTGACCACGGCGGCGTGATCTTCATTGACCTGCGCGATCGTTCCGGCATTGCCCAGGTGGTCTTCCGCGAATCCGATGTGGCAGAGCGCGCCCACGACCTGCGTTCGGAATACTGCGTCAAGGTAACCGGCGTAGTGGAACCGCGCCCAGAAGGCTCCGAAAACCCGAACCTGCCTTCCGGAGACATCGAGGTCAACGTCACCGACCTGGAGGTGCTCAACAAATCCGCAGCGCTGCCCTTCCAGGTAGATGATCCTTCCGCCTCTGGCGAGGTAGGCGAGGAAACCCGCCTGAAGTACCGCTACTTGGATCTGCGCCGCGAGCGCCAGGCAAAGGCACTGCGCCTGCGCTCCGCTGCCAACCGCGCGGCCCGTAACGTGCTGGATAAGCACGATTTCGCCGAAATCGAAACCCCCACCTTGACCCGCTCTACCCCAGAGGGCGCGCGCGACTTTTTGGTGCCTGCCCGCCTGAAGCCAGGCTCCTGGTACGCGCTGCCGCAGTCGCCGCAGCTATTCAAGCAGCTGCTGATGGTAGCTGGCATGGAGCGCTATTACCAGATCGCGCGGTGCTACCGCGATGAGGACTTCCGCGCCGACCGCCAGCCGGAATTTACCCAACTGGACGTAGAGATGTCCTTCGTGGATCAAGACGATGTCATCGCGCTTGGTGAAGAGATTGTCAAAGAGCTGTGGAAGCTCATCGGCTACGACATTCAGACCCCAATCCCGCGCATGACCTATGCCGATGCCATGAAGTACTACGGCTCCGATAAGCCGGATCTGCGCTTCGATATCAAGATCGTCGAGTGCACGGAGTTCTTCAAGGACACCACCTTCCGCGTCTTCCAGAACGAATACGTCGGTGCCGTGGTCATGGACGGCGGTGCTTCGCAGCCGCGCCGCCAGTTTGATGCATGGCAGGACTGGGCCAAGCAGCGCGGCGCCAAGGGCCTTGCCTACATCACCGTTGCAGAAGATGGCACTTTGGGCGGGCCAGTAGCCAAGAACATCACCGACGCGGAGCGCGAGGGCATCGCCGAGCACGTTGGCGCAAAGCCCGGTGACGCCATCTTCTTCGCCGCCGGCGATACCAAGTCTTCCCGCGCGCTGCTGGGTGCGGCCCGCGGTGAAATCGCCAAGAAGCTCGACCTCATCAAGGAAGGCGACTGGGCCTTTACCTGGGTCGTTGACGCCCCGCTCTTTGAGCCTTCTGCCGACGCCACCGCTTCCGGCGACGTGGCCTTGGGCCACTCCAAGTGGACCGCGGTGCACCACGCCTTCACCTCGCCGAAGCCGGAGTGGATCGATTCCTTCGACGAGAACCCGGGCGAGGCCACGGCCTACGCTTACGACATCGTGTGCAACGGCAACGAGATCGGCGGCGGTTCCATCCGTATCCACCAAGAAGATGTGCAAAAGCGCGTCTTCGAGGTCATGGGCATCGGCGATGAGGAAGCACAAGAAAAGTTCGGCTTCTTGCTCGACGCTTTCTCCTACGGCGCACCTCCACACGGCGGCATCGCCTTTGGTTGGGACCGCATCGTGTCCCTTTTGGGCGGCTTTGACTCCATCCGCGACGTCATTGCCTTCCCGAAGTCCGGTGGCGGCGTGGATCCGCTTACCGATGCCCCCGCGCCCATCCCTGCCGCACAGCGCAAGGAGACCGGCGTGGACTTCAAGCCGGAGAAGAAAAAGGACGGCGAAGAGGCTAAGGCCGCGAAATCAGAGCAGGAGAACTAGCTCTTAGGCTCGCTATCACGACACCATTTTTAGGGTAAGCGGGGCGCGCGCCCTCGCCGCAGTGGAAACTTGTGCGGCGAGGGTGTAGCCCCCGCTTTGTGTTGGCGGGCATACTGGATAGAACTATGGTTGATACACAGACAGTGCTTTCGGCCGATGAGGTCATTGGTGCCGCATCGGAAATGTTGTCGCGCCGCTTTGGTGGCACGCCGGAAATGTCAGACATTGAGGATCTAGGCGGATCCGGCAATGCTTTAGTCCTGCGCGCGAAGGTTGCCCCTAGCGCCTTTTTGCCGCATCGCTCTGTGGTCATCAAATACAATCCGGTCACCGGCTACGGCGTGGATGACGCGGCAATGCTGCGCGAGGTCGTGGCCTATCAATTCACCACCGCCTTAGCAGAAGACGTGCGCCCAGGGCCGGTGCTGCTCGCGCATGATTTAGACCGGCGCATCATCGTCCTGACGGATTTGGGGGAGGCCGAGACCCTTGCGGATGTGCTCTTAGAATCCGGCGATGAGGATCGCATTCGGATCCTGCGCTCCTTGGGCACGGCATTGGGGCATATCCACGTAGGCACCGCGGATCATGAGCAGGATTTCGAGACCCTGCTCAACCGCACCTTGCGGCATAACCCGGAATACGCCGATCACCAATCTGTGCGCGATCAGTCCCTGTATCGCTCCATCGGCATCGGGCTGAGCCTGCTTGATGAGGCGGGGCTTGAAGCCCCCGAAAGCTTCCGCAGTTTAGCCGATCAAGCCGCTGAATCCCTCGCCTCCGGCAAGGATAGGGCCTTTACTCCCTTCGATTTATCGCCGGATAACATCATCGTCTCCAAGCGCCTGCACTTCTTGGACTATGAATGGGCCGGTTTTAGGAACGTGGGCTTTGACGTCGCGTGCGTTATCGCGGGCTTCCCGCAGTTCCTGTTTTCTAAGCCAATTACGGATAAGGAAGCAGATATATTCCTCGCCGCATGGTCGCGCGAGGTATCTGAGGTGTGGCCGCGCTTTGCCGACGAAGACGAACTGCACGGGCTTATCGTCGCTTCCCTCATCGGCTGGGCCTTGTCGAGCGTGACCACGATGCACGCCGGGGGAATTGAGGGATTGGTTGCCCTTGCTAGCGGCGACGCGGAGATTGTCCATGACCCAAAGCGTTCGATCCTGCGCTCGCCGGAAAGCGGGCCTTTTAATGAGGACGAACTTTTGGTGCGCCAAGACCTCTATGAAACCTTCGACGCGCTCGCGCGCTACGCCGCCCAGTGCGGAACCGCACCATGTACGGCAATCGCGGAATTTGGCACCATCGTTGCCCGCCGCGTCCACGACGACTAATCACTACACCTTTCTGGGGAGCTAAAACCACATGAGCCAGGATTCTCTCTTCGGCGCCTCTCCCAATGCCGGCGGCACTATGGGAGGCGATGGCTCGTCATCGTCTTTTCCCACGGCCAATCTCTTTGCCACGCACTCCGGCTCGCCCTTGGCCGCCCGCATGCGCCCACAAACCCTAGAAGAGGTTGTGGGGCAAGACCACCTTCTTGCCCCGGGCAAGCCGCTGCGCCGCCTAGTCGAAGGCTCCGGCGAAGCCTCGGTCATTTTGTATGGTCCCCCTGGGACCGGCAAGACGACGATTGCCTCGCTCATCGCGAGCCAGATGGGCCAAAACTTTGTTGGTCTCTCCGCCCTCGATTCAGGGGTGAAGCAGGTGCGCGAAGTCATTACCCATGCCCGGCAGGAACTCATCCACGGCCGCAGGACAGTGCTTTTTATCGATGAGGTTCACCGCTTCTCCAAAACCCAGCAGGACGCCTTGCTGGCAGCGGTGGAAAACCGGACGGTGCTGCTCGTCGCTGCGACGACCGAAAACCCATCCTTCTCGGTCGTCTCGCCGTTGCTTTCCCGCTCGCTTCTACTGCAACTGCACTCGCTGAGCGAAGAGGACCTCAAGGGCGTAGCGCGCCGCGCGTTAGAAAGCGACCGGGGACTAGGGGAGCGCGACTTAACCATTACTGATGAGGCGTTAAGTCAGCTCGTCGTGCTCTCTGGCGGTGACGCCCGGCGCAGCCTGACCTACCTCGAAGCGGCCGCGGAAGCAGTTGATGATGGCGGCGAGATCACTGCGACCACGATTACGGATAACGTGAATCGGGCGGTGGTGCGCTATGACCGCGACGGCGATCAGCACTACGACGTGACTTCCGCGTTCATCAAGTCCATCCGAGGCTCCGATGTCGATGCCGCGCTGCACTATTTAGCGCGCATGGTCGAGGCCGGCGAAGATCCCCGGTTTATTGCCCGCCGCCTGATGGTTCATGCCTCAGAAGATATTGGCATGGCAGATCCCACCGCCTTGCAAGTCGCCGTTGCTGCCGCAGAGGCGGCGCAACTGATCGGCTTGCCGGAAGCACGCATTCCACTGGCGCAGGCCACGATTCACCTTGCAACGGCGCCGAAATCACCGTCCGTTATCGCTGCCATCACTAAGGCGCAGGCCGATGTCGCCGCCGGCAAAGTCGGCCACGTGCCGCCGCACCTGCGCGATGGTCACTATGAGGGTGCCAAGCGGCTGGGCAATGCGACGGGGTATTCCTATCCTCACGATGATCCGCGCGGGGTAGTGGAGCAACAATACTTGCCCGATGAGCTCGAGGGCACAGTATATTATGAGCCCACCGAGCACGGCGCTGAGAAGCGAATCTTTGACTATATTGGCCGTTTGCGCAGGATACTTCGCGGGAAGCGACGATAAGTGCAAGCCGGCTTGGCTGGTTTTGGCCCCACCGATGGGCAAGACCTGCCAACCAGTAGGTAAAGTTGGGTGGGTTAGAAAGCTTCTTGATGGAAGATAAAAGCTTAGACAGTTAGGATTATTGCTCGTGAAGACTCATGAGATCCGGGAACGGTTTACCCAGCACTTCGTCAATTCTGGTCACGAGGTTGTCCCCAGCGCCTCTTTGATCCTGGATGACCCTAACCTGCTTTTCGTTAACGCGGGCATGGTGCCCTTCAAGCCCTATTTCTTGGGCCAGCAGACCCCACCATTTTCCCAAGGCCTTGCCACCTCTATCCAAAAGTGCGTGCGCACCTTGGATATTGAGGAGGTGGGCATTACCACCCGCCACAACACCTTCTTCCAAATGGCGGGTAACTTCTCCTTTGGCCAGTACTTCAAGGAAGGCGCCATTTCCAATGCATGGAACCTGCTGACCAAAGATGTAGCAGACGGCGGGTTTGGCCTAGATCCGGAGCGCCTGTGGGTCACCGTGTACCTCGATGACGATGAGGCAGCGGAAATCTGGCGCGATAAGATCGGCGTGCCAGAAGAGCGCATCCAGCGCCTTGGCATGGAAGATAACTACTGGTCCATGGGCGTGCCGGGTCCGTGTGGTCCTTGCTCGGAAATTTATTACGATCGCGGGCCCGGATACGGCAAAGACGGCGGCCCGATCGCAGACGATAACCGCTACATGGAGATCTGGAACCTCGTGTTCATGCAAAATGAGCGCGGCGAGGGGACCGGAAAAGGCGATTTTGAGATCGTCGGAGAGCTGCCGAAGAAAAACATCGATACCGGTTTGGGTATCGAGCGCGTCGCCTGCCTGTTGCAGGGAGTAGACAACGTCTACGAGACCGACCTGTTGCGGCCAGTTATTGACGTTGCCGAGGAGCTGACCGGCGCCACCTACGGCGAGAAGGCAACGCACCAGGATAATATTCGCTTCCGCGTGGTGGCTGACCACTCGCGCACCGGCATGATGCTCATCTTGGATGGCGTTACGCCAGGTAATGAGGGCAGGGGCTATATCCTGCGCCGCCTGTTGCGCCGCATCATTCGCTCAGCAAAGCTGCTCGGAGCCGAGGACGCCACCATGGAGCGCTTCATGAATACGGTCATGGACACCATGACCCCGTCGTATCCTGAGATTGCGGATAACCGCGAGCGCATCCTCCGCGTGGCCATCAATGAGGAAAAGGCGTTTTTGAAGACGCTGGAGTCTGGCACCAAGCTTTTCGATGAAGCCGTGGATGACCTGCGCTCCACCCACCGCGCGAAGACCCAAAAGGTGCTCTCCGGTGATAAGGCCTTTGAGCTGCACGATACCTACGGTTTCCCCATCGACCTCACTCTGGAAATGGCGCAGGAAGCCGGCCTTGACGTGGACATGGAAGGCTTTAACGCCGCCATGGGCGAGCAGCGCCGCCGCGCAAAGGCCGATAACCAGGCTAAGAAGCACGGCCACACTGACCTTTCCTTGTACCGCGACTGGGTGGATAATAACCCCACCGTATTCACTGGTTATGAGGAACTGGTCTCGGGTACAAACGTCATCGGTCTGGTCAAAGACGGCCAGAAGGTCAACGAGGTGCACGAGGGCGATGAGGTTGAGGTCATTTTGGACCACTCGCCGCTCTACGCTGAGTCCGGCGGACAGATGGCTGACCGCGGCCGCATTTCTGCGGGCGAATCGCTCTTGGAGGTCAATGACGTCCAGAAGATTGGCAAGAAGCTGTGGGTACACAAGGCTTCCGTTACCGCCGGCGGACTAGACCTCGGCATGTCCGTCGAGGCTTCCGTCGATGAGAAGTGGCGCCACGGTGCAACCCAGGCGCACTCGGCCACCCACCTCATTCACGCAGCCCTGCGACAGGTGCTGGGGCCCACGGCGGTGCAGGCAGGCTCGCTTAACCGCCCGGGCTACCTGCGCTTCGACTTCAACTACACCGAGCAGTTGAGCCAAGAGCAAATGGAAGAAATCGCCCTGATTACCAACCAGGCGATCGATGCCAATATGGCCGTCAACACCATCGAGACCTCGCTGGAAGAGGCCAAGGCAATGGGCGCTATGGCCCTGTTCGGTGAAAACTACGGCAACCAGGTGCGCGTGGTGGAAATCGGCGGACCATTTTCCATCGAGCTCTGCGGCGGCACCCACGTAGGTTCCTCGGCAGAAATCGGCCCCGTTTCCGTGCTTGGTGAGTCCTCGGTAGGCTCCGGCGCCCGCCGCATTGAGGCTTACTCCGGCATGGATGCCTTCCGATACTACTCCAAGGAAACCGCGCTGGTAGAAGGTGTTTCCCGTGAGTTGAAGGTGCAGTCTGAGGAACTCCCAGAGCGCATTTCGCAGCTTTCGGAGCGACTCAAGGCCGCAGAGAAGGAAATTGAGGGCCTGCGCAAGGCACAGTTGACCGCGCGCGCCTCTGAAATCATTGACTCGGCTACCGAGGTCAATGGGATCAAGACAATTACGCTGCAGCTTCCCGATGGCACCTCGGGCGGCGACCTGCGCACCGTGGCCACCGATATCCGCAACCGCATGAAGGACACAGCCGCTGTCATCGTGCTCGGTGCAGTGGATAAGGGTAAGTTCCCGTTCATTGCCGCCGCTACGGGCAAGGCGGTGGACCAGGGCGTGAAAGCTGGGGACATCGTCAAGGGCCTCGGCGAATACGTCAATGGTCGCGGCGGCGGCAAACCGGACATGGCGCAGGGCTCCGGCACCGCGCCGGAAGGTGCACAGCGGGGCTTCGAAGCCGTCAAGGATCTTTTGCAGTCGCGCTAAGGACTTATTGTGGCAAAAGTTGAACCAGATTCCCCGGGGGTCAATGACCCAGGCGAAGGCCGCCGGTTAGCACTCGACGTAGGCACAGTGCGAATTGGCGTCGCGGTATCCAACCGCGAGGCCACCCTCGCTACCCCTGTGGAAACCGTTCCCAGGAAGACCGGTTTTAAAGACCGCGATCAAGAAGACATTGATAGAATACTGGAGCTTATTGAGGCATATTCCGCAGTAGAAGTCATTGTTGGTTTGCCGCGTGATTTACAAGGAAATGGCTCAAAAAGTGTAAAACACGCGAAAGAAATTGCGTTTCGGATTCGACGCCGCTTGAATCAAGATGAAAATATAGATAAAGTTCCACCACCAGTACGCTTGGCTGATGAACGTTTGACGACGGTAGCGGCAACCACCGCGCTGCGCGCGTCCGGCGTGTCCGGAAAGAAGGGCAGGAAAATCATTGACCAAGCTGCAGCGGTGGAAATACTACAGTCCTGGCTGGATGGGCGTGCTAACGCGCTCCGCTCGGATGATGCAGTAGCCCAGCCTTCAAACTCAGGAGACTAAACACGTGAGCCGTAACCAACAACGCCTCGGGCGATCGATGGATGATAAGTACGTCAAGCGGCGCCAGCGCGGCATCGCCGTGGTGGTCGCATCCGTCATCGTCATTTTAGGAGCTCTGATCTACATCGGAGTACGTATCAGCACTTCTTCGGCCGACTACGAAGGGGCCGGTAACGGCACCACGCAATTGGTGGAGGTCCCCGAAGGGTCCACCATGTCCGAGCTGGGACCCACGCTTGTGGAAAAGAATGTGGTCAAAACCCAAGAGGCATTTGACTCGGCGTCCTCGATGAACCACAGTGCCAGCCAGATTCAGCCTGGCTTCTACCGCCTGCAGGAAGAAATGAGTGCGGCGAATGCGGTTGAGGCATTGCTTGATGAAAACAACCGCGTGGACATGCTTGAGGTCCAAGGCGGTGCGACCTTGGAGGACGTCAAGGTCGTCGGCGGTGACGTGCGCTTTGGCATTTACTCCTTGATCTCCCAGGTCAGCTGCGATGACGGCAATTGCTTGGAGAAGGAAGAGCTGGAAAAGGCAGCGGCAGAAACCGATCCTAGGGAGCTCGGCGCACCCGATTGGGCGCTGGACGCTATAAAGAAGCGCGGCAATGACCCGAAGCGTATTGAGGGCCTCATTGCCCCTGGCCAGTACGTTCTGGACCCGAATATGAGCGCCAAGGACATCCTGAAGGATCTCATTACCCGCTCTGCCAAGCGTTATGAGGAAACCGATATCGAAAACCGCGCCAAGGCCATTGGGCTTTCACCGTACGAGCTTTTGACCTCTGCCTCCTTGGTGGAGCGTGAGGCACCCGCCGGCGAATTCGACAAGGTCGCCCGCGTTATCCTGAACCGCTTGGACGAGCCCATGCGCCTCGAGTTCGACTCCACCGTGAACTACGGTCTGGAGGATGTCGAGCTGGCCACCACCGATGAGGCGCGTGGTGAGAAGACTCCGTGGAATACCTACGCTAAGGAAGGCCTTCCGGATACCCCGATTTCCTCGCCTTCTGATGAGGCAATCCGCGCGATGGAAGAACCTGCCGATGGTAACTGGAAGTTCTTCGTCACCGTGGATAAGGACGGCACCACCGTGTTCTCCGATACCTACGATGAGCACCTGGACCGTGTGGACGATGCTATCCGCTCCGGCGTCCTTGACTCTCAGCGCGAGGGTGAGGGAGCAGGAGCCGGCAACGGCGATGCCGCCTCGGACCAACCGGCTGAGTAGGCTCTAGGCTGCAGCCAGAAAGGTAGTTGCTCTCCCATGCCGCGCGCCGCAGTACTCGGTAGCCCCATCGCACACTCGTTATCGCCTATCCTGCACAACGCAGGGTATGCAGCAGTGGGGCTCAAGGAGTGGTCCTATACCCGCTTTGAGGTGACGGCCGATACCCTTGTCCCATTCTTGGAAGAATGCGGCCCCGAGTACCGCGGCTTTTCCGTGACCATGCCTGGAAAGTTCGCCGCGCTCGAGGTTGCGGAAGAGCAAAGCGATAGGGCGCAGCTTATCGGGTCCGCCAATACCTTGGTGCGCACCGAACATGGGTGGCGCGCGGACAATACCGATACCGAGGGCGTGCGCGGCGCCCTGCAAGAACTCATTGGGCTCCGCCCCGTGTCTCAGGCCCTTATCATCGGCGCGGGCGGAACTTCCCGTCCAGCGCTGTGGGCTCTGGCAGAACGCGGAATCGACCAAGTCACCATCTTGAACCGCTCGAACCGCCAAGCAGAACTCCAGCCCTTGGCCGAGCGGCTCGGGCTCAATTTGCAGTATGCAACCTTTGACGATGACCTCGAGGACCTTTCCCGCTCCGCGGATTTGATCATTTCCACCGTGCCTTCGGCTGCGTTAGAGGACTATCGCTTCCAGCTTGCCCACGCCCCAGTGCTCGATGTGATCTATCACCCGTGGCCCACGACGCTCGCCGCCTGTGCCGCCGCGAATGGCTACTTCACCGTAGGTGGGCACGTCATGCTGGCGCATCAAGCGTTTAGCCAATTTGAGCAATTCACCGGGCTTTCCGCACCGCGCGAAGAAATGGTCGCGGCCCTGCAGGAAGAGCTTCGCCTGCGCAACCTCTAAGCACGCTGGGGATACGCCCATGTGCGCCGCCTTGCCATGAAGAGTGGCAAGGCGGCGCTTAGCCTTATGCCATGGGGATTTTCGGGGGAATACTTTATGGCCTGTGGGCAGCCGCCTTGTGCTGCTGGGATATTCGCGAGCGGCGCTTGCCCGATGCACTGACCATCCCCGTTGGGGTGTTATCGGTCACCTTTGCCACTTGGGGTGGGTTAGCCTGGCCGTTGCTGTACCTCCTAGTGGCGCTTTTTGGCGCCGGCATCGGCGGGGGAGATATTAAATTGGCCCTGCCGCTGGGCATGCTCGTTGGTGCCACGGCAGGCCCGCTGGCGGTTATCATCGCCTGTGGCGGCGCCGCTGTACTCACGTTGATCGCAAGCGGCATCGCGCGGGCCAAGGGCGGTGTGCCCCACGGACCCTCGATGGTCGTATCGGCCGGGCTGGTTATGGCCGCGTATCCCCTCTTTGAGGGGTGAGGCGAATATATTGGGGTGCCTAGTTGCTCCGTGTGCGTAGGTGCCGTGCGATAATACCCGCATGCTTCGTTGGACTACCGCTGGTGAATCCCACGGCCAGGCACTTATCTCCATGGTGGAGCACATGCCGGCCGGAGTACCCATTACCCGTGCTGATATTTCTCATCAGCTGGCGCGACGCCGCCTAGGATATGGCCGCGGTGCGCGCATGAAGTTCGAAGCCGATGAGGTCACGCTGCTCGGCGGGGTCCGCCACGGCCTGACCATCGGTAGCCCCATTGCCATCATGATTGGCAATACAGAGTGGCCGAAGTGGACCACCGTCATGTCCGCAGATCCCATCGATATGGATGACGAGGACGTAGCGAAGGCGATGAATTCGGGCCGTGGCGCGCCCTTGCAGCGCCCGCGCCCAGGCCACGCCGATTTCGCCGGCATGGTGAAATATAACCACAGCGAAGCCCGCCCCATCTTGGAGCGTTCTTCTGCGCGCGAGACCGCCGCGCGGGTAGCTGCCGCGACCGTAGCGCGGAACTTCCTGCGGGAAACGCTAGGCGTTGAAGTCTTCTCCCACGTGATTTCCATCGGCGCATCGCAGCCCTATGCGGGTCCTTCCCCGAGCTTTGCGGATATCGAAGACATCGATAACTCTCCGGTGCGCGCCTTTGACAAGGATGCCGAGTCCGCGATGATTTCAGAGATCGAAGCCGCAAAAAAGCAGGGCGATACCTTAGGCGGTATCGTCGAGGTAATCGTCGATGGCCTACCCATTGGCTTAGGCTCACATATCTCCGGCGATGACCGCTTGGATGCACAACTTGCCGGCGCCTTGATGGGCATTCAGGCCATCAAGGGCGTAGAAATCGGCGATGGCTTTGAAGAGGCGCGTCGGCGCGGCTCCGAAGCCCACGATGAGATGGTCCGCACCGAGGCTGGTGTCACAAGGCTTAGCAACCGGGCCGGGGGCTTGGAAGGTGGCATGACCAACGGGCAGCAATTGCGTGTCCGTGCGGCTATGAAACCGATTTCCACGGTGCCGCGCGCCTTGCAGACGATCGATATGGAATCGGGTGCCGATGCCACCGCAATTCACCAGCGCTCAGATGTTTGTGCCGTGCCGGCAGCAGGGGTTGTGGCTGAAGCCATGGTCTCCCTCGTGCTAGCGCGCGCAGTTTTAGATAAATTTGGCGGGGATAGCTTGAGCGAGACCTGCCGTGCCATTGCTGCATATGAAGAATACGTTTCGCAGCGACTCGCCTTTAACCAGGAGTAAATGATGACAACGCCAACCGATGTAACGGGACAGCCACATCCTTGCGTCGTTTTGATTGGCCCGCCCGGGGCGGGAAAGTCCACGATTGGCCGCCGGCTTTCGCATGCGCTGAATTGCGATCTGGTGGATTCGGATCACCTAATTGAAATGGCCGAGGGAAAACCCTGCGGCGAGGTCTTTAGTGAGAAAGGCGAACCGGCGTTTCGCGAGCTCGAGGCCGAACATGTCGCTGAAGCCTTGCAGAAGGGTGGGGTAGTAAGCCTGGGCGGCGGCGCGGTGATGACGGCCTCCACGCGCGAGCTTCTGGAGCGCCACACCGTCGTCTTCCTCGATATTTCCGCAGAAGAAGGCGCGCGCCGCACGGCCGGCGACCGCAATCGCCCGGTGCTGGCGGCGGATAACCCGGTTGAACATTACCGGTCAATCGTGGAAACGCGCAGGCCTTTCTATCTTGAGGTGGCCGATTTTCGCGTACGCACGGATACTCGCTCCCCGCAGCAGGTCGTGGGCGATATCCTGGGCTTTTTAGAAACCCTCTAGCCGGGAACCCCACCCACATCCCTGCAGGTTATCGCTGCGTAGAAAGGACAACCCAATGCCCACCATCGCCGTTAACGGACCGAGCCCGTATGAGGTCCGCATCGGAGCGGGTCTAAGCGAAGATATCGCGCGGCGTTGTGCGGACACGGGTGCCGATAAGGCGGCGGTCATCTTCCAGCCTGCCCTGCGTACCGCCGCAGAAGAACTCGCGAAATCCGTAGAAGCGCAGGGCGTCACCCCCGTCTTGTGCGAGGTGCCGGATGCTGAGGCGGCCAAGCAATTGAGCGTGGTGGGAAACGTGTGGGACCGCCTTGGTGAGGCGGGTTTTAGCCGCAGCGATGTCGTCATCGGTGTAGGCGGCGGGGCAACTACGGATATGGCAGGATTTGTCGCCGCCGGATGGATGCGCGGCATTAAGGTCATTCAGGTTCCTACGACCCTTCTCGCCATGGTTGATGCCGCGGTGGGCGGGAAAACCGGAATCAATACGAAGGCCGGGAAGAACCTCGTCGGCGCCTTCCACGAGCCGGATTCTGTATGCGTCGATCTGGAACGCCTAGACACCCTCCCACAGGCAGAAATCGTGGCTGGTTCCGCAGAGATCATTAAGACCGGGTTCATTCATGATCCGGTCATCGTGGAACGCTACGTGGAAAATCCATGTGCTTGCCTTGACCCACGCGGTGTCCTGCCGGAATTGATTGAGCGTTCCATCGCGGTGAAGGCAGCGGTGGTGGGAGAAGACCTCAAGGAAGCCGGGCTGCGCGAGACCCTTAATTATGGGCATACCTTTGGCCACGCCATAGAAAGGCAGGAAAACTATGCGTGGCGCCACGGCAATGCGGTAGCCGTAGGCATGATGTTCATCGCCCACCTTTCCCACCAGCGAGGCCTGATAGATGCGGAACTCGTGGAATTGCACCGCAGCATCCTGACCAATATCGGCCTGCCTACGGCGTATCAACCCGGGAAATTCGCGGAATTATATGAGGCGATGACCCACGATAAGAAAAACCGCGACGGGAAGATCCGCTTCGTGGCGCTGACCGGAATCGGTGCGACGACGCGGATAGAGGGCCCCACGCGCGAAGAACTGGAAGCGGCGTATGCCGCCATTACGGAGTAGATATGAAAATCGTTGTTCTCAATGGCCCGAACTTAAATAGGTTGGGCAAGCGCCAACCGGACGTCTATGGTTCCACGACGCTAAGTGATGTCGCAGAACTGGTGTCCAAGCGTGCCGAGAAGCACGGGGCAGAGGTCGAGTTTTTCCAGTCGAATTTTGAAGGCGAGCTCATTGAGAAGGTCCACGAGGCCGCCGATGCCGGAAGTGCAGTCATCATTAACCCAGGTGGGCTGACGCATACCTCCGTTGCTCTGCGCGACGCCCTGGCAGAGATTGCCGATGGCGCCGGCTTCGTGGAGGTGCATATCTCCAACGTGCACGCCCGGGAGGAGTTTAGGCACCATTCTTATTTGAGCCCCATTGCCCGCGGCGTCGTCGCCGGTTTGGGAGTCTTTGGGTACTGCGCCGCGGTGGACTATCTATGCCAATAATCACCGGCCAGACCGATGCCCCTCGGGCGCAGATGGAAAGAAGGCATCGAACCTAGCCACCTGCGCCGCGGAAATAGTTATAGTGGAAGAATAAATTTTTAAGCTTCACTACGTTCGCGCAAAGGATGATTTTATGGCACTTGCAGATACCCGTTTCAGTGACCGCCGCCGGAAGCTAGCCGCCGAATTAGCCGGTCAGCGCATTGATGCGGTATTGGTAACCCACTTGATCCACGTCCGGTACCTGTCCGGATTTTCCGGTTCCAACGGCGGGATGCTGCTGCGCAAGGATCTCTCCGCGTTGATGGCTACCGATGGCCGCTATACCACCCAGATTGCCCAGGAAGTTCCGGATCTTGAGGCGGTCGAGGGCCGTTCTGTGGGCAAGGTGCTCCTACAGCAATTCGACAAGGATGAGACCCCGGTTCGCGTCGGCTTCGAAGCCGACTACATGTCCGTGTCGGAACTGGAAGATCTGAAAGATTCCGCACCGGATGGGGTCACCTTGGTGCCGATTTCTGGAATCATCGAGGACATCCGCATCACGAAGGATCCGGTAGAGCTAGAAAAGCTGGAGGAGATCGCGGCGCTTGCTAACCAGGCCTTGGAGGACCTTCTTGCCGCCGGCGAGCTGCGGGCGGGTCGCACGGAACGCGAAGTTGCCGCCGATCTGGAATTCCGCATGCGCATCCTGGGATCGGAGCGGGTGAGCTTCGATACCATCGTGGCCTCTGGCCCGAACTCTGCCATGCCACACCACGGCGCGGACGATCGTGTGATCGAGGATGGGGACTTGGTTACCATCGATTTTGGCGCTCACCTGCGCGGATTTAACTCTGACTGCACCCGCACCTATGTCGTGGGTACGGCAAACGACTTTGCCAAGGAGATCTACGATGTGGTGCTGCGCGCCCAGCAGGCCGGCGCCGAGGCTGCGGTAGCGGGCACGTCGCTTTCCGATGTCGACGCTGCCTGCCGCAACGTTATCGCCGATGCCGGATACGGCGACTACTTCGTCCACTCCACCGGGCACGGCGTGGGCTTGGATGTGCATGAAGCACCCTTTGCCGCCACGACCGGTAAGGGCGAGCTGGCGCCAGGGATGACGCTGACCATCGAACCGGGCGTGTATGTGCCGGGCAAGGGCGGCGTGCGCATCGAAGATACGCTGATTATCACCGATGGAGCCCCGAAGATCATTACCGCCGCCTCCAAGGACTTTACTGAGCTGCCCGCATAGGTAGGCTTGGCCCCTGCGGCTCCTCCCTTTCCCGGGAAGAGATTTTAGGGGGTACCGGTGGGCCAGCGGGTGAGGGCTATCCGGTAGGCTTATACTTTGCTTTCAACCTTTCAACCACAATATTCGGGAGTTTAACCGCAATGGCTGATACTACTGATTTCAAGAACGGACTCGTTCTCAAGATTGACAACAAGCTGATGCAGATCACCGAGTTTCAGCATGTTAAGCCGGGCAAGGGCCCAGCATTCGTGCGCACCAAGCTGAAGGACGTTGTCTCCGGAAAGACCGTGGACAAGACCTGGAACTCGGGTGTCAAGGTAGAAACCGCCACGGTGGACCGCCGCGACATGACCTACCTGTACAACGACGGCACCAGCTATGTCGTCATGGATGAAAAGACCTTCGAGCAGTTTGAGCTTTCGCCGGATAAGTTCGGCGATGCCGCACGTTTCCTGCTGGAAAACATGCGCGTGCAGGTCTCCTTCTACGAGGATGAGGCATTGTTCGCGGAGCTTCCTATCTCCGTCGACCTCAAGGTAGAGCACACCGAGCCAGGCCTGCAGGGTGACCGTTCCTCCGGCGGCACCAAGCCCGCCACGCTCGAGACCGGCGCCGAGATCCAGGTCCCGCTGTTCATTGAAATCGGCAATGTACTAAAGATCGATACCCGCACCGGCGAGTACCTGTCCCGCGTCAACAACTAGGGCTTTATCTTGTCTGATAACACTGCTAAGCGGGATATCAATCATAAACGGCATACCGCGCGCTACCGGGCGCGCCGGCGCGCAGCGGATATCCTCTATGAAGCGGAGAACCGGGACGTCGATCCCGTCGCCATTGTTGAGGATCGCGTTGCTTTGGCGCGCGAGGATCGCCACGCTGTAGCGCCCATCGCGGACTACACCAAGGTCATCGTCCAAGGCGTAGCAGAAGAGCTAGACGCTATCGATGACACGATCTCGCGGTACCTTTCCCAGAATTGGGAGCTGCACCGCATCCCCGCCGTCGACCGCGCTATCCTGCGCCTTTCGGTCTGGGAGCTATTGTTTAATCCGGATGTTCCCACCGCGACGGCCGTCGTGGAGGGCGTGGAGCTGGCCTCGCAGTATTCCCACGATCAAGCCGCACCGTATATCCACGCGGTCTTGGATGACGTCGCGCAATCTCGTTCTGAGTTAAGCCCGATGAATAACGTCGGTCAAGAGGAAGAAAGCGACGACGCGGAAGCCGAGGATTCCGAGGATTCCCAAGAGGACTCCGCGCCTTCGACGCACGCAGAAACGCCAGAGGAGTCAGGGGAAGCATCCCCGAGCGCGGAAACGGAAGCGGACAACTCCTAGCTCATTTCTAGTTCCCCGGCTTGCTTAGTTATAGAGGCAAAGAACCGGCCGGGGTACTACTCCTGCCTCCCTCGATGCGAGACGCCGCGGGAGCCAGCCCCGGTTCGCCCGGTCCACCCGCTCCACACCCTGGCGTTTGTACAATAATTGCCATGGGTAAATTTAAGATCAAAGATGCGCTCGACCTCCGCGCCGGAAAGACCTTTCAGCTTGCCGATGTCGATCCCACGGCGACTCCAGGATTCGATGGCTCAAAGTCTGACTTAGAAGACCGCTTCAAACACTATGACGATGAGCTCTATGATTTGCAGGAGCGCCTTTTTGCTAATGGCAGGGCGCATGCCGATGATGCACCCTCGCTTTTAGTAGTCCTGCAAGGAATGGATACCTCCGGCAAAGGCGGGGCCATTCGCCATGTCTTTTCCGTCTTTGATCCGCAGGGCACGAAGACCGTCGGTTTTGGCAAGCCCACGGAAGAGGAAATGAAACACGATTTCCTGTGGCGCATCCGCAAACACGATCCGGTTCCTGGCCAGGTCGTGGCCTTTGACCGTTCTCACTACGAAGACGTCTTGATTCAACGCGTGCACGAGTGGGTAGATGAGGAAGAGATCGACCGCCGTTTTGAGGCGATTCGTGAGTATGAGCAAGAGCTCGCCGGAAAACGGGTAAAGATCTTGAAGGTCTTTTTGCACATCTCGCCGGAGTTCCAAAAGGAAAACCTCATTGAGCGGACCGAGCGCGAGGATAAGTACTGGAAGTACGATCCTTCAGATCTTGAAGAGCGCGGCTATTGGAATAAATACATGGCGGCCTATGAGGATGCCATCCGCCGGACGGATGAGCTTTGGGCGCCGTGGTTTGTTATCCCCACGGATAATAAGAAATACGCGCGCATGGCCTTGAAATACCTCATTGTTGATGCACTGCGGCACCTGAACCTGTCGTGGCCTGCGCCCGAATTCGATCCGGAGGAAGAAAAGCAGCGCATCCTCGACGTGGACTAGGCACTAGCCGCGGCGCCTAGAGCCCAAGAGGGCAAGGCGCCCAAAAAATCCCCGCACTGTCGCCGCGCCCTAGCACGCGAATGCGCGAGGCGGGGCGAAACAAGTGCGGGTGAGGTTACCCTCGTTTAGTGGACACCCTATTAGTACGGATCTTGTGTCCGTAGGAGAGGATGTTCATTGTGAGTT